>JAYUFM010000057.1:0-5348 GCA_043738715.1 bacterium
ATAAGCCACTTTTCTTCGTTATTTATAGTAAACCGATGTTTATTTAATGTCTACCCCGTCGTGTTAATTACGGCTTATATAGCTTGGGTAAAGCAATAGGGAACTAGCCAGATTTTATCCTAGGAGTATACTCTGTTCATGTCGTTATACATAATAATAATTGGTGTAGTCTTGGTTTTACTCGCATTATCATTAAGAGTCGTAAAAGAGTACGATCGAGGTGTTATTTTCTTTTTAGGTAAGTGTACAGGTGTTCGTGGTCCTGGTTTGATTATCTTGATACCTATTTTTGAACAGATGACTCAGGTGACTTTGCGAACAATTACTATGAATATTCCTTCCCAGAAAATCATCACGAAGGATAACGTTTCAATTGATATTGCAGCGGTAGCTTATTACCACATTGTAGATGCAAAGAAATCAGTGGTTTCAATTGAAAATGTTTACGATGCAGTAAATCAAATTAGCCAGACAACTGTGAGAAATGTTGTTGGAAGATTTTCTCTTGATCAGTTATTGTCACAAACAAGTGAAATTAATGTTCAGATAAAAGATGTAATCGATCAACATACAGAACCATGGGGAGCCCAGGTTACTGCGGTTGAAATCAAAGACATCACTTTACCTGACAATATGCAAAGAGCGATGGCAAAAGAGGCCGAAGCTGAAAGAGAAAGACGAGCAAAAATTGTTGCAGCAGAAGGAGAATTCCAAGCAGCACAAAAATTAGGTGAGGCGGCAGATTTAATTGCAGCGCATCCTGTTGCACTACAGTTGCGAACTTTGCAGACAATGGCAGAAATTGCAACAGAAAAGAATTCTACAATTATTTTCCCAGCGCAGTTTATGACAACTGTTCAAGAAGCATTCGCTACATTGAAAGGGGATTCGAAAAAACAATAATTTTTGGTTTAAATTAAAAATCAGTTTCAAAATAGAACCATTACAAATGGTTCTATTTTGTTAATTGGATTAACAATTAACACACTTACCAGGATAGGTAATTGGTTGATTAATATGTGATCTACAAGTACCAGTAATGCAATAATAAACAGAGCTGTCTACTCCAAAACCTGATGCCCAACTGTCACTCGGAAACTTGCACGTATCAATTGTCCCACCAGCAGGACAAAAACGTATACTGATTTGTACAATTGGTTTTGATGTTATAGGGTCAACCCAATTATCCCAGTCGTAAACAGCGCCAGGCCATGGAGCAGGAGGCCAAACACCACCTGGCATATATTTTTCCACCCCAGATGGTAAACCTCTGTTTACATCTGCTGGATAAACTCCTAAATTATCAATGAGGTAAATTTGCAGAGCCTGATTAATAGAATCAAATTCTGATTGAGATCTTGCATAGTAGGCTTTATCTTTTGCGCCAGATAAATTACCTAAAACAACACTTGCAAGCACACCAATAATTGCAATAACAATTAAAAGTTCAATAAGAGTAAAACCGGATGACTTTCGTTTCATGTATCATTATTATATCAAATAAATAATTAAGTTTGATTAGGTTTGACTAAGTATTAGATTGTGGGTAAGCTAGTTTTTGAGTTGGCGAAGTCTTTTCGCTAGAAGTTCAAATTCACCAGGAGACAAACACAACATGGCTGCAAAGAAACCAAATCCAAAGCGCTCGAAAATGATGGCGCGGCACCGACAAGTTGACGACAAAAACGCAACTGACAGGGCCCTCGGCAGGTTCAAAATCGAAAAAACCACTGCACGACCCGTATTCTCACCCTACCGACGATTCTGAACCCTGCAGTCATTGAAGGTTCATTTCAACATTCTAAAAACGGGCGGACCTCGATAGGCCGCCTGTTTCGTCTTTCGAGTAAATTTATTGAGTTATTTTAAGAACGCGAAATAGTGAAAGTGTTAACTATGTCTTGCAGGGGTTTATTTGAATTGTCGTCTTCCATTGGACTAATGGTTATTTTATATAACATACCGTTTGCAAGTGCATAATAGCTTTCATAGTAAGCTTTATCTCCAAAAACCTCCTCACCAATTTCATAATTTTTCATGACTATAAATTCGGTGCCATTAATTGTGGTTTTTTTGTAGAAGACATTTTTGGCAGTAGCTAGTCTAGTTTTTAATGTTTCAAGACTTTCAGAGCGATTCGCTTGTTCAACTGTTATATTTCCCATTGGTCCAAATTCGATCGGCTGGGGAAGTGGAAAAAAGTCCAATGAAGTACCGCCCTTGCTTTTAACCGGTTCAGCAATACGTGTAGTTGCAACTGGATAAGAGAATGAATATTTGTAGTCTTTGTCTGTATATTTTGTTACTTCACGAACCGGAGAAATAAATTTTATACTTTCGACACTTTTGTTTAAAAGATCGTTTCCAGTATTTTGTTCTATGTTTATCAATGCTTTTTCGTAGAGAGTTGTTAATGTTCTGTATGGGTTAAGGTTGTCTTTACTATCGTTGACTTTTTTTGATTCGAAAGATTTTAAACCTGAAAATACTATTTCTTTTGAAACAACATATTTACGATCTTGATTTGAATTATTGTCCGAGTAGTTTTTTTCAAGTGTTGCAAAAACAGCTTCATTATCATCAGATAATCTCGCCCTTATTTCTATATAGTCTGGAAACTTGCCAGTAAGGTCATAGCAAGAATCAACAGCCGCAGTCTTGCTAACAACCAAAATATTCAAGCTGTTGGTTGTCACATTTTTTAGTTGATCGTCCAATCCACATTCATAGACAGCTTGTAGTGAATCATCATATGAAATTTCATAACCGAACGGATTGTTTCTGTATATTTTTAGGTTTTTGTTTGCGACTGGATTCTGTTGTGTGGATAGCGGTTTTTCTACTAGGGCATTTTCAGTACCAACCGATTTTGAATAAAAATAAGCTGCTCCAATTATGATTATGAGTGTGATAATAATCAATAAAAATGGAAGTGCGGATCCTTTTTGTTTTTTATACATATAAAGAAAGTATATCAAAAAACAACCGCTAAGACTCTCGTAAATTTTGTGTACTAGTATAGTCAATTTCTTATTGTTACAATTGAAATATTGTTATGAAGAAAAATGGTCACAGAGAAAATGAAAGCCTGCCGGGATCAGGTGCAGATGTAGAAGGGTTAAGCGAATCCGCAGAATCAAGCCCGTCAGGTGAGGCTATTTTAGTTGAGACTGACCCAGAGGAATTAGAGAAAATTGAATACAAAAAAAGCGTAGAGATTTCATTTTCAAATGCAAAAAGATATAGCCACGAATCATCACTCGCTCGGGCAGCATCAGAACAAAAAACAGGTACTCGTCAGTACTATGACAAGGATGATAAAACACGAGAAAGTACACCCACTAGTTTATCCCAAAGGAAAAAAGAATTTAAGACTAAAAATAAAGGGATAGGCGGATCATTAATGCGTTCTGTCGATGCCGTGCATTTATATCTTAAAGGTTCAAAACATCCAGTTGAATTGCGTGCATTTGCTGGGTATCTAGGAGAAACTGTGACTTCTCTAAAAGAAGAAACCTTAGATTTTGATTATTATACTGGTCAAGATAAAAAAGCTGAATTTAGAAAAGAAGGAATTAAAGTTCTGAGCGAAGAGATGTATAAAAATAAAGAGGGAAAAACAAGGTATCGCTTTAAGGTGATGATGCCAAAACCATTTCATTTTGAACCCCATGATTCAGCCAATCTCGATAAACTTCTGGGAAAGAAAAATGATCCAGTCTTGGTTATGGATAGCTTAAGCAAATTTGGCCTACAAATAACTACAGAATTACTTTCGAAAGAAAAAATTGACGCTCTTGCTGTACTTGTCGATACTCCAGATTTCTTGGCACGTATGGCAAAGGTTGATGAAATAGGTTTTAGAGCTAAATCTGGTAGTCCAGAACAAACTGTCGATGAAAAATGTGAACTGCTAGTAACTTTGGGCGAAGTGTTAAATGATCAAAATGTTCTCAATTTGTTGAATGAACAAGGCGAAGCTATGCGAGAATTAATTTTTAAAACCAGTATGATTGTTTTTCCCGATAGAGAGAATCTAGATTTACTTTGTAGTTGTGTATCAATTCCTCAAGTGAAATTTGCATTGCTTAGTTTGAATGATCATTTTTCATGGAAATCTTCACTGCAAAACAAATATAGTATGCGACTACTTTTAAAAATGAATAAGAGTGGTGGGGTGTTGGAAAATTTAACAAAATTAACCTCAGTAACAAAAGTGCGAGTCTTTAGGGATCTCCAAAAGATCATGGACTCTGTATCAGAAGATGAATCAAAAGATGAAGAAATAATTTCTGGAGTAAGAAATATTATTGAGACACCTCCATGTTCAGAATTACTGGTTAAAGGTGGACCAATTGATGACTTGCAAATTTTGACGGAGTGGACGGGTCAAAAAATTGAGCAAGACGCAGTTAACCTGAGGGGCACAAATTTAATGGGATACGTTAAGGAGCATTCTAAGGAGGTGGTGGCTTATTTTGCGCAATTAAAAGATATAGGCTTGAAACCTTTTCCTGAAGATGGATATTCATTGTGTGATGAGGTTGCTATGACTTCGGCTATGATTTTAGGCGACAGATATAAGGATTATAAAGAAGCTTTTTTCAATCCACAGCTAAAGAAAATTCATGAATTGTTTGGATATAAATTTAAATTAGAACAATTCATAAATTATAGAGATTACGATCCATACAAAAACTATTTTGATTCAAATATTATGGATTTGTACGATCGCAGAAAAGAAGCCGAGATTCTCTTTTCACCGAGGGGAACAAGAGTTGTTCAATTTATGGGAGTTTTCCACTTTGATTATCTCGATGATTACATAGAATTATTAAGCAATCCAAATCCAGAGGTAGATACTATTGTTGAGGAGCTTCAGAGTCGAAATATTATCCTCAGTAATCCGAAGGAATTTTTTGATCTGCTTCCGAAATTATTGGAACTACAACCAGAAAAAAGATTTGCATATCTAGATATTTTACAAAAAATTAAACAAACTCCGTCTCAAGAAGTTAAACGTTTGGAGAAGGAAATCATTGAAGGGGTTTTGGAAAGTGACGATCCAGTAGTGGCATTTGGCAAAATTGAAAGAATCTTTATTAAAAATCATTTACCACTGGTTGGTAAGGTTTATAAAGTGTTCGAGACTCTTTTTTCCCCAGAAAAATTTGCGAAATGCCTTGCTGATAAGCCGATGACTAGCCCAGTACTTCAACATGCAAGCATGCGCCGCCGCCGCTCAATTGTCTATCAAGATTTATTAAAAGTTCATATAGAATCCTCAAACCGATCTCTTAGAAATTATATAGAAGTGTTGCAAAGTGGAGAAAGGGTGATGGCGGTAT
>JAYUFM010000058.1:0-14734 GCA_043738715.1 bacterium
CCACACCCTTGCCTCTTCCGCACCACTCTTTCTTCGCAGCATCGAGATTCCAACCGAGGAGTATCGGAGAAAAATGATCAGGGGACGGTGTTTGGCTCCTTCGGGTCAGTCTGTGAACCAGTGCATGCACCGCTGCCATAAGGAAGGGTGCATCATGTTCGGTTGGTAGGTCGTCGAGTAATTTTTTTGATGCACCAGCATCAATTAATCCATGTAGTAATTTGACTGTTTTTCCATCTATTTTGTCGCTCATATGTGCCTTTCTGTGTTTTTGGTTTTTTTGCTGTGTTCAGTTTCTAAAAACATGTTATCAAGAGGGGTTTTTTAAAGCAAACCTAAAAATGATACAAAAGATGTTAATATTGAACATATATGGCTTTTCAAAAAAACCTAAAAAATAAAACACTTATAGAGGTAAGGGGTGTGAATATAAATTTCGGAACCTTCGAGGCCTTGAAGGACATTTCATTTTCTATAGAAAAAGGTGAAAGGATTGGTTTAGTCGGTGCAAATGGCGCAGGTAAGTCGACTTTGTTAAAAGCGTTGACTGGTAAAATTCCAGTTGATATAGGAAATATCGTAATTCACCCACAGGTTAATGTTGGATATTTACCCCAGATAACAATAGGGGACACTAGGTCGAATGATCAAAAAAGTGGAGGAGAAAAAACTAAATTAATTTTATCGAAACTCTTTTCGGCTCAGCATGATATTTATTTACTGGATGAACCAACTAATAATCTAGATGTCGAAGGGTTGACATGGTTAGAAAAAGAAATTCATAATCCATCAAATGAATCATCGGCGTTTGTTATTGTGTCACATGATAGAGACTTTCTTGATCGAACTGTAAATAAAATTATTGAGGTAGATGAACTAACAAGATCGATAAGACAGTTCAAATGTTCTTTTTCTGAATACCGAGATATAAAAAAGAAAGAACAAGAAGACCATTGGAAGAAATACGAAGAGACTGTGGATGAAAAAAAGAGACTGAAAAAATCAACAAATCAGAGACAAGAGTGGATAAAAGACATAGAACGTAAACGTATTAATAATCGTAAATTAGATGCAGGGGAAAAGGAAAAGCCAAGAGCGGCTTATTTACGCGACAAGGAAGGTGCAATGGGACAGAGGGCTAAGGCTGTTCAAAAAAGAATGAACAAGATTTCAGAAAATTTAAATGATTTAGAAAAACCTGAAAGAAAATTGCCGATAAACCTAGAATTTGAAAACACCGAGAGGTCTGGAGAGGTGGTTTTTCGTTTGGATGACATTGTTTATATATACGGACAAAATATAAGTAAAATTGGCCCAATAAATTTAGAGATAAAAAATGCACAACGCGTTCATATTGTGGGTAAAAACGGTGCTGGAAAGACGACTTTGATAAAAATTCTCCTTAATGAAATAAATCCTACTTCTGGAAGTTTTACCTTGGGTTCAAGAGTTCAGGTTGGATATTTACCTCAAGAAGATATCCTGAAACCAGATGAAAATATTATTGATGTAATGTGTGATGTACTCAATATTACTCGTAACGATGAAGAAGAGGGGCTTTTACGTAGAACCCTTAAGCGATTTGGTTTTGAAGAGGAAGACTCAAAAAAGAATGTAGGACAGTTAAGTTCAGGTGAAAGGTCTCGTCTCCAATTGGCCATGATGAAACTGATGAAACCTAATTGTATTATTTTAGATGAACCTTCTAACCATTTAGATATTGAAGGTGTAGAAGCCTTAGAAAAAGCTTTAAAACATTTCAAAGGAACCTTGATAATTGTAAGTCACGATAAAAGATTTATAAAAGAAATCGGTCTTGATATTGAATTTTCGATTTAAATTAAATATTTTTTTTAAATACCTTATGCAAAAGGCCATGAAGTCTTCTTTGTGTTCAATGCTTTAGCCTTTGCAGTGTATCCCACCACTTTTTCCTTATCTTTTATTTCTTCAAAATAATCAATCATTGAACAAGTTAAAATTAATGCGTTTTCAAGATCGAAACCTCTTTTAAAAGAGTCGATCGCTTCATTGTTGTATTTCTCCCATAATTCTAAATTTGCCCCCATACCAGCAGGGTGGTATGTATCTGCGATTTTACTTAGACAACTCGCAACCTCAGTGTGTCCACCAGTTTCACGGAACAATACAATAGCTTCTTCAAGGTATTTTCTTGTCTTCTCCATATCGTATGTTCTGTACCTTTCTCTATATGCTCTTTGCATTAATACTGATGCTAACCCGCCTCTATCAGCTAGTTCTTTATAAAATTTTTCTGCATTATCCATAACAAAATTTATTTCTTCTTTTGTTTTATCAAGGTAATCAGAAATCATGATCAAGCGCATAAAAGCATCAGCTTTTTGTTTTCTTATATCTATAAATGAAGCCATAATTTCTGCTTGCTCTTTGTTTGTTTTGCCAAACAAGTTTGGATAATTTTCATCTTCGGAAACAGTTTCAAAGAGGGAAATAGCATTTTTATATATACCTTCGGCTTTTTCAAAAAGATCTTTGAATGTAAGGTCTTTTGGTAAGGTTCCAAAAAAAGTATAGAAATCTTCGGATTCTTTCCATTCAAGAGGGGTAGGGGCACTCTCTATAAAGGGTGGTCTATTTAATTCAAAACTCCAAAGGTTTATTCCACAATAATAATAAAAATAACCTTGTTCCGTTAATGCTTGTCCTTCTGAACGTTTGCTACCTTTTTTGGCATCTTTTACCTTTTCTTCAAAGTATTTTTCTAGTTCGATATATGTTTTCATATGTATAGATTATAGCACCTTACAGGATGTCCGAACCTAAGGTTGGTAGATTATTTTTTATTTAATCTCCTTATAACAATCATTCCAAAACGTGTCCAATACTTTTTTTGCTTCAATACAGGTTGAGATTATCTTTTTTTCGGTCCCAGAAATTGATGTACATTCTGTTAATCCTGCCTCAGCAATTTGTGCATGGTACTCATCGTGGTTTGAATGTGATGCTATGTGCCATAGTGGATCACCCTCAGTATATTTTTCTTTTTTGAATTCAGGAAACCTTTCCTCAAAGGCATTTAGGAGAATATGGTAGTCACCATTAATACCATCAAGTGATATTCTGTTTTCGTAGTACCAAAGGGTAGAAACAGCTTCTACTGCACCCTTAGAAATGAGACTTTTTAGCTTTTTTAGAAGCTTCTTGGCTGATGTGGCAACTCTTCCAAAATCTTCATATGTACCTAGATTTTTTTTCCATTCACAGTAATCAATACCAAGTGAATTTAAAAATACCTCTCTACCTGTCTGATGAGGACCACCGTATTCGATAATTTCACCAAGTTCTTCTTTTAGGTTTTGTTCTGCAGAATACAGAAGTTTGGTTCTAATATTATTTGGTATGTAAGATTCGTTTTTTATTATATTAATAATCAGTCTCAACATGTCTTCAAAAAAATGAGCGACTTGGTATCTCGTTGAAATGATCTGTATAAGTTTGTCACGAGATAATTTATTCTCTTTCAAGTCTAAAAGGATGCGAGGTAGCTTGTTCATTCTCGCGTCTGCAACTTCTTTGTTGTGAATCTTCAATAAAGCTTTGAGCCTTTTCTTGTTTTTCATAGGAGGGAAGGGATTAAAGTGCTTAGACTATATAACAATTATCTCTGCCTGTATGATAGTCGTCGAACTGCGACAACAGTGGTACAATATCAATATGATTGAGAATATATTGAAAAATATAGATATTTCAGAAAATGCTCAAAAAGTTTACCTTCACCTTCTTAGATATGGGCCAATGCCGGCACGTCTTTTGTCTGAGAAAATTGGTATGCCTCGTCCTACTGTGTATGATGCGGTAAATTCTCTGATTAAGGCAAGTCTTGTTATATCTAGGGAGGAAGATGGAAAATCTATTTTTAGTCCAAGTGATCCGAATGCGCTTGAGCTCATCATAGATCAGCGAATAACTAGTCTTAATAAATCGAAATCAGAAGTTCATAATCTAATTCCAAAATTGAGAGAACAGTCAAAAACTACAGAACCTAAAATTAGGTTCTTTTCTGGTAAAGAAGGGGTGGAAAAGATTTTAAATGACATACTTTGGTATAAGGATATTGAAACTTATACTTTGTGGCCAATAGATGAAATGATTTCTTTGTTGGGCGAAGAATACCTTGCTTGGCACAATAAAAGGAGAGTAGAGAGAAATATCAGTCTTAAATCAATTAGAAAATTTGGAACCAAATTAGATTTCGTTAAGTTTCCATACCTTGCTGATAAGACAAACAATATGAGGGAAATTAGGTATGTTCCTTCTAGTATAGAATTCAATATGAGTTATTGGATTTATGCTGACAAGGTGACTTTTATCTCTACTGGCGGACACCCATTTGGTTTTATTGTTCATAGTCAAGAATTTAGTTCAATGCAAAAAACCCACTTTGATTTGATGTGGAATATTTCAACGAAAGAGTAAAAGGTATTACTTACTAGAAACAATTTTTTTATAAAAGTCTTTTGCAGTTCTAAAATGAGGAAGTTTATTTTGCTTTGCAACTGCTCTTGATAGTTTGTTGTAACCAAATATTGCGGCAGGCTTTATCATGACAGGTTTTTCAAAAACCACTTCGTTATATTCAACCAATCTATATTTTGTTAAAGGTAGTTTTTTATACCCAGCTTTCTCTCTAAAATCATTTAGTGCAGCCCAAGCACTTTTTGGGGTAGGGAAGTGTTTAATTAAAGATGAAAAATCTTTGAAAATAAATTTTTCGAAACCGCTGATTAATTCATGATTATAGTAAAAGTGCAGGTTATCCTTGATCCTATAGTAATGGACTACAATTTTCTTTGCTTCGCTTAGCACTACCAAATCAAAAGGAAGAACATACGTGGGTTTTGTTGAGGTTTGAAAGATTATTCCTTGGGCTCTATAGGTCTTTTGATATTTATCACTGAGTATTGTCCCGCTTAATCTAGATTTTTGACCAAAACTCTTTGTATTTGGTCGGATAATTCCATTTTTGATCATGTCTTCAACAGACTGAAAATCAACCTTTCTTGATCCTTTTAAGGTCTTAGTATAGAAATCGTCCTCAACACTTTTTACATAGAAAATATTGTCTTTCATATTTCTGCAATAATTTAGCATTTTTTTGCAGGAAATACCATTAAATAAAATGCTTGAAAAAGCCACCACACAAGTTTCCTCGTGGGGTGGCTCTGAATGATTAGGATCAGGTGACTACTTCATCACAATGTAGAAGACAACGATCAGTGTAATGTAGATCAGAAGATAGGATTTCCAATATACAGGTCCATCGTATTTACCCCTTCCAAGTGTTACATCTACTAGTTGGTCTGACATTGGAGCAAAGGCAGTGAATCCCAACACAACATAGAGAAATTCATTGAGCCATCCCCAATGTTCAATAATTGAGATGGCACTTGCAAAGGGTAAAAACAGTGATAATGGTATAAAGATTATCCACCCAGTTACCATAAAGATGAGTTCCTGAACCCTATCAATGGTAATTTTTGCATGTGGTTTTCTATTTTTATTTTCTCCCAATGTCCCCACAAGCATTCCACCTAAAAGACTTCCACCAAAGGGTGCAAAGACGATTCCATACCCTAGGAACCACCACCAGACATCAATAGGGAGGATGCTGGGGATGATCATTAGGGCAATGATCATGCATAGTGTTTGTGCAATAAGGGCGAACCGAATTTTCGGACGACGACGAAGTTCTCCTGCTTCTACCAAATCGAGGTAGAGTGCTCTGCATACCCAGAGATAGGTGACTACTAGAATTACGATAATCGGAGTTTTCATATGTATTTGTTTTGGTTAAGTTACTATCTGACACAACAATAATACCAATATGTCAAATCATCAATAAATAAGGCTGAAACCGGGTATTAGTAAACTAATAGTTTACTTTATAGGTACTTTATGCTAGTATTTGGATATGAAAGAGGTATTAGATTCATCAATTGAATCCCAGATCATCGGCCTATTACAGGCTGGTTCTTTATCTACTATTACCATTGTTCAAAAGATCCAAAAGGTACGCCTAAATACCCCAAAACAAAGTGTATATCTTGCCCTGCGTAAACTTAAGAAAAAAGAAGTTGTTGCAGTTAGCAAAAAACTTGTTTCACTTCATCAGGTTTGGATTACAAAAATGAAAGACTTTTTCCGCAAGATTGATTCGCAAGTTTTAGATTCACAAGAGATGAGTCTGTTAAATCTTCAGGAAAAAGAATATGTGACTTATAAATTCAATAGTCTCTTAGCTCTCGATATGTTCTGGGCACATGCATTTACATTGTTTATGGGAACCTTGGGCTCGGGGGATTCCGCTTTTCTCTATAATCCACACCAGTGGTTTTTGATTGTCAGAAAAGAAAGTGAACTTAGTATTATCAAAGAAGCCACTAGACGTGAAATATCTTGGGTTCAATTAATTGCAGGAAAGGAGGATCTGGATATAGAAGTAAAAAAGTATTTTGATAATAAGCATGCCAGGTGTCACCTATTGGGCGAACATGTTTTTGAAAAGAACTATTACGCAAACTGCTTTGGAGATTTTTTAATTGAAGTCTGGCTCGATGAAAAAGCCACCGATGAAATTGAAAATCTTTATAAAATGAGCAAAGGATCAAACGATGAAGTAACTAATTTATTACAAGATATCATTGAAAACAAAAATTATTCACACAAAATGAAAATATCAAAGAATGCCGCAAAAGCTTCTAAATTCAAGAACTTGTTTAGAAAATATTTTATTATTAACAAATAAAGCTAAAAGTGGACGTATAATTATTATTATCCCAATAATGTCGGTCTATACCAAATCAATTTAATTTCTATTTTGCGCCCTCAGGGTTATACAATTTTCCTTTAATCCTTCAATAGAGTTTCCAATTTTTTCACAGAATCCATAAAAACCACCTTTATAAACTGCTGAATCAGCAATTGAGGCAAGACACACATCCTTAATTTTTGGATCCGCTGATGATTCACAAGTGGTTAAATTATCTTTTACCACATAATCTGGAATAGGTTCTGGAGGGTTACCATAAAGGTACTTATTATTGATCCCTCCGTAGTAAGAAAAAATATGAGCTAGGCAGTGTTGACGGACACTTTCTTTGGTGCCGGTGGGGTATTTAATAAAAGGCATAAGAGCATCTATTTCAGTCGTGGTTTTGTCAAAACTGTTCAAATTAAGTTCCATACAGAATGAGGTATTTTTGTCCGGTGCTTGCATAACAGTTTTTATCTTACACGCTGCTTGGGTGTAAGGGTTTTTGAATACTCCACAATTATTTTCACTTGATACTAGATCATAAAGTTTAACCTCTGATTTAGCTATGAGGTATGCATCTGATTTTGAAGCAACACATGTTTCTTCCTGTTCTGCATCCGCTGCTGTAAAGCAGTCCATGTTTTTGTATTTCTCAACCGCCTGTGTATATTCAGGGCGGGCGTACTTTACGTTACCAGTTGTCCAATATAATATTTGGGCTCGATTCAAATATATTAATGCAAAAGAAAGCAAGACAACTGCTGACCACTCGATTATATTTTTTCCCGTATTTTTCCTCGATGATTTATATATATTTAAGAGTAAGGCAAAATCAAACAAGCTGAATACTAGCACTATCAATATTTGCATAAAAGTCTTAGATGCGAAGTTTTCACCACCCAAACCACACGTAGCCAAGCAGTAGAATCCATTTAATATCGAATATAGCAGTACAATCGCAGACAAGGCGAGCAATAGGACTGCGATTATAGATTGGAAAGATAATTTTTGATTTGGTTGCATGTTTAAAATTGTATACAAGATAGAAGTATAAGTACAATAATAACCAGAATTTGTGCCCCCTCAACGTCTCGGACGGAGCGATATCAAGCAGTATAAGGGTTCTTCAGAGAATTTCATAATGTAAAAGTGACCCCTCAGCATAGGGGTCTACATTCGGTAAACCGAACAAACCTGACACAAAATGGGGTGTTTGAAAAAGGTGTCAGGTTTAGCATTAGTGAGCATAATACAAAGCAAAACAAGGGTATTTTTGAATAATGAAAAAGTGAACAGATAAAAACTACTGTAAGATTTGCACTTCCCCAGAAACGTGACATCGTGCGTTGTCCACCAAGGACTTGTTGACACTGGAGTGTAAAGTGAGAAGATGTAAGTAACTTGAGCAATCAAGTTCCGTCCTTTCCAAAATAAATAGATACCTGAGAAATCTGACATGACACCCTTTGTCTCGCTTGAGTAACGAGACACTACACTTACTTCGAATTGAAGGTGGAGGGGCTCATACTGATTTCTCGACATCCATAAAGATGTTCAGGTACTTCTTTAATAAATCCGAACCATCGCAGGGGTCCCTACCTGTTTGTCAGATACGTCAAAACCGTGGAGTTTAAATAAATGAATAGGATGAGCTTAAAGATTTCACTGGAGTAACGAAACCATACACAATTGTGTGCTATGTTTTTTGTTATTCTAGTGAAATTCATAGCAAAGATAATTTAACTAGAAACAAAAATCAGCATACATACGTGTGCTGATTTTTGTTTTGGTGTGGCGGATTATTAATTATTAAAAAATAATCATGTCAAAAAAACCATTGGTATGGCGAACCATAAAACGCCGAGTGAACGATCTTCTTCCTTATGAGAAGAATCCTAGAGTTATTACCGACAAGCAGATGAATGACCTCAAAGAAAGTCTCAAGAAATTTAATCTAGCAGAGATACCTGCCATAAATCTTGATGGCAAGATATGTGCAGGACACATGAGAGTAAAAGCTCTCCAACTTCTTGGGCGGGGCGAAGAAATAATTGAGGTTAGAACGCCCAGTAGAAAACTAACTCCTTCAGAATTCAAACAATATCTCCTTACGAGCAATCGTGTGCACGGAGACTTTGATTGGAACATTCTAGCAAGTGATTTCGACATAGATACATTGCTCGCCTCAGGATTCGACAGCGACTTAGCACAAATATTCGATGATTCTCTTGAAGTCTCAGACGATGACTTTAATGAAGATGTTGAGATCAAAAAAGCCAAAGATACAGATATTAAGCTCGGGGATATGTTTTCTTTAGGGAGCCATACCCTCATTTGCTCAGATAGTACAGATCCAAATACCGTCAAAAAACTTGTTGGTAAGGAGAAAATAGACGTCATCAACGTAGATTTTCCATATAATTTAGGGATCTCATATGATACTGGAATTTCTGGAAAACAAAATTACGGAGGTACTATAGACGATAAGAAATCAAATGTCGACTACAGAAAATTCGTTAAGGATATTCTACAAAACGCTCTTTCAGTTAGCAAGACTGACTGCCATGTTTTTACATGGCTAGATGAAAAATATATTGGTATATTCCAAGAAATTTTCAAAGAAGTAGGTATCGATTTCAAGCGACTTTGCTTCTGGGTAAAATCCAATCAAAACCCCACACCCCAGATAGCGTTCAATCGAGCAGTAGAGCTGTGTATGTATTCAATAAAAGGAAAACCTTTCTTGTCATCGGGAGTAAAAAATCTTAATGAGGTTTTGAACAAAGAGATTGGTACAGGTAATCGTCTGATAGATGACATCATGGACATGTTCCAGATATGGCTCGCAAAAAGAGTGGCGAGCAATTTGTATGAACACCCCACAATGAAGCCACCTAGCCTTTATGAAAAATCGTTGAGGAGATGCAGTAAGCCCGGAGACAAGATACTAGATCTCTGCGGTGGTTCAGGGAGTCTACTCATAGCAAGTGAATGTCTCAAACGCAAAGCATACATAGCTGAGATAGAACCAGTGTTTTGTCAGGTCATAATTAACAGATTTAAGAAACTCAATCCAAATGCAAAAGTTAAAAAACTCAATTAAGCACGGGACGGTATTCAAACTTGGAGACCACATTCTTGGATGTGGTGACAGTAGAGATAAAGAATTTGTTGCCAAGGTAGTTGGCAAGCAAAAAATCAAGGCTGTCATCACAGACGTTCCTTACGGTATAGAAGCGACTGAATCGAAACGAAACTTTCAAAAACTAAAGAAAGACAAAGTGATTGAAAATGATCACCATCAGAGCGATGAGGAATATGTAAAGTTCACAGAGGATTGGCTCACTGCCGTAATACCTCATCTAGAAAAGAAGAATGCCCTGTATATCTTCAACAGCGATAAGATGATCTTTGCTCTTCGAGAAGCGATGCTCAAGGTTGGTTGTAAATTCGCACAACTCATTGTCTGGGTGAAGACACATGCTGTCATTGGCCGTATGGACTACGCCCCTATGCACGAATTAATAGCGTACGGGTGGTTCGGAACGCATGAGTTCCTGAAGTCGAAAGACAAAAGTGTCATCGTATGTCCAAAACCAAACAAGAGTCCGTATCATCCAACAACCAAGCCTGTTGCATTAATTCGTCATCTCATACTAAACAGCACCAGAGTTGGTGATGTCGTGTTTGATGGTTTTCTAGGTTCAGGCACAGCCCTTCTTGCATGTGAGCAGACAAAAAGAAAATGTATTGGCATTGAATTTGACCCAGAGTATGTGGCTACCGCAATTTCTAGATTCGAAAAATTAACAGGCATTAAGGCAATACAGATATGAAAAAAGAAACTGTACAAAAACGGCAAGATGCTGACAAAAAGCTTCTCGTTGAACAATTAAAGAAAACTCCAATCATTCAGTTGGCGTGTGAGAGGTGTGGTATATCCCGCACCACCTACTATCAGTGGAGAAAAGATGACGAGCAGTTCCGTAAGAGTTCTGATGACTCAATGAAAGACGGCAAGGACATGATAAATGACTTAAGTGAGTCACAACTCATAACCCTGATCAAAGAGAAAAACTTCAACGCCATACAGCTGTGGCTCCGTCAGCATCATCATGAGTATGGAAACAGGCTTGAGATAAAGGCAAAGATTGAAGCAGAAGATCCACTGACTCCAGAGCAGGAGGCTCTCATTAAAAAAGCTTTAGGAAGCTAAAATGAAGCACACCCACGATACAGGAATTGCACATGAAGAATTAGAACTGATTATTAAGGATCAGCGTGTTCGACGTGAAGTTACAAAAGAATGCCATTACCTGTTCTTCCACATATATTTTGCCTCTCATGTGAAATATAAAACGGCAGAGTTTCAAAAGAATCTCTTTGAGCTGACTGAAGATATAACAAAAAAGAATGTAGTAGTCGAAAGTTTCAGAGGCTCAAGTAAAACAACAATCATGGCCACTTCTCACGCCATATGGTCGATTCTAGGAGTGCAACAGCGAAAGTTTATACTCATCATTGCCAAGACAGAAAGCCAAGCGAGACAATACTTGGCGAACATAAAGATAGAGCTTGAATCGAACACACTTCTCCGTTCTGACCTTGGACCATTTGAGGAGCCAGATGACGAGTGGCGAGCGACATCTATCGTCCTTCCAAAATATGGAGCAAGAATCACAGTAGCATCAGTTGATAGTTCCATTCGAGGTATAAAGCACGGAGCGCATAGACCTGACCTCATCATTTGTGACGACCTTGAGGACTTGGATATTGTGAAAACTCAGGAGAGCAGAGACAAAAGGTTCAACTGGCTCATGGGTGACATAATCCCACTTGGAGACAAAGGTACAAGACTCATTGTTATCGGCACCAAACTTCACAACGATTCAATCATCGGAAGACTTTGTGATTCAATAGCCAAAGGAACTATGGACGGTGTCACACAGAGATATCCATTTCTCAAAGATGACGGCACCGCTATGTGGCCAGAAAAGTTCCCGACACAGAATGATATTGATATACAGAAAAAATCTGTTCCAAGCATTCAGGCATGGGAGCGTGAATACATGCTTAATATTATCGCCAATGACGATCAGGTAATAAGGCGTGAATGGATTCAGTATTATGATTCTCTTCCAGAAGATATTCCTCGATACTCGGCGACAGGTATTGATCCAGCAATAAGCACAAATCAGGAAGCTGATTACACCGCCATGGTATCAGGAAGAATTTATGGTAGAAAAAAGTCATTGAAAATATATATCTTGCCCAACCCTGTAAATGAACACTTGGACTCAAAAGATATTCAGGACAGGGCAAAAGAGCTATCAAAAGCACTTGGCAATGGAGAACCTACAACGCTATGGGTTGAATCTGTCGGATACCAGAAATCCATCATCGAGCATCTGGTAGCTGACGGTTTCCCTGCAAAAGAATACAAGCCGTATGGATCGGACAAGAGAGCAAGACTTTCTGTTATTGCGACCTACATACAATCAGGGGTGGTACTTTTCCCCAGACACGGAGCAGAAGCTTTACTTGAACAGATGATAAATTTCGGTACAGAAAAACACGATGACTTGTCAGATGCTTTCTGTATTCTTGTCGCGAATGTAATGGACAAAGAATCCAATATCCCAAAAGGTCATCGTGAATTCTTTAACGAAAAACTTTTGTCTAAAAGCTATCAGTGTAGTATTCGAGAGAAAGATGAAAAATTCTTAGGTGTAGTCATAGCGAGCAGAGACAGAATGAAATCAGCAATTGTGATGCGAGGTAAAAAGAGTACTGAAGTTTTGTTTCATCAGCAAATAACTGATCCTATAATGTTGGCACAAAAAGTGGTTGACCTCGCACTCAAGTATGAAGTGCCACTTTCGTATGAAAATATATTTGTGGACAATACTGGTAACGGTCAAGATTTGTGCAAAGCCATACGCAAATGTGCCGAGGGTAACTATATTATCGAAAAGTATGAGTATCATCAGCGATATGGCATAGATATGAATGACAGCCCACAATTTGAAGATGAGCTGTTTGTTGATAACTGGGCAAGAGGATACGCGAAGTGTGCAGGGTGGCTAGAGAAAGACGGTAGACTCGTCGGTCAGAACACATTCGATGATCTTTTATACATGACGTATATAGAGCAAGGAGGTAAAAGAAAGATGGCAGATACAGATAGTTTTATCGAAGATGGGATCGACACATCCATTCCTGATGCCTTGGCTATGACTTTTGCCAAGGAAAAGAGAGTGGTGATACGACCAACAGAGGAGGAGTTAGAGTATGGGGATGAGATGTTACATCCAGAGATTGGGATATAAGATAAAAGCTAAATGCTTTTTATATACCTATGCGTGTTATAATTACGAGTAATTATGTATGTTTCGACAAATAAAAAACTTAATACTGAAATTCCCACCAACGTCAAAACCCTCAGTTGGGTAAGTTTTTTTAATGATGTGGCATCAGAAATGATATATCCCATTGTTCCTATTTTTCTTACAACAGTATTACGCGCAAGTATAGTATCAGTTGGTATCATAGAAGGTTTTGCTGAAGCAACTGCTAGTCTTCTTAAGCTATTATCAGGTGTATATTCTGATAAAATCCGTCGTCGTAAACCTTTTGTTATATTTGGCTATAGCCTATCAACTTTAGCAAAGCCGATCATCGGTCTAGCAACTGGAGCATACGGGGTGCTTTTTGGTAGATTGCTAGACAAAACTGGTAAAGGAATACGTACCGCACCAAGAGATGCCCTTATAACAGAAAGCGTTAGTAATGGAGAAAAAGGTAAAGCATTTGGCTACCACAGAGCATTTGATACAGTCGGTGCAGTCGTGGGCCCACTTCTTGCGCTGTTTTTCATAATGCTCTTCAAGGAAAACCTGCGACCTATTTTCTTTATCGCAACTGTTCCCGCACTCATCGGTGTGGTTCTTCTCATTTTCGTACTTAAAGAGAAAGTAAAGTCTGCTGAGGATCTAAAGATAATAGTGAAAGAAAAAGTATCCTTTGCATCTCTTCCGATACAATTCAAAGTACTCCTTGTAGCTAGTTTTGTTTTTGCAATCGGAAATAGTTCGGATGCTTTTCTCATACTTCGTTCGAAGGATTTAGGTTTTTCGACAACTGAAGTAATTCTTGCCTATGTTCTTTTTAATATCTTCTACGCAGGATTTTCATATACGGCAGGAAAGTTATCAGATAAAATTGGCTCAAAGAAATTACTTATCTCAGGATTTATGCTATTTGCTTTTGTATACACCATGTTTGGTTTGACTCACACGCCTTCAATTATTTGGATACTTTTCCCAATATACGGACTATATATGGCGCTCACTGATGGCGTCGGTAAGGCCTTCATTGCCCGTCTTATACCCAAAGAAGCTTCGGGTACAGCATTTGGTATACATCAAGGTGTAACTGGATTTGCAACACTCTTTGCTTCTATTATCGCAGGTTTGCTTTGGAATTATTATGGCTCTCAGTATGTGTTTATATTTGGTGCGATTATGGCTGTTATCGCTTTGTTTGTTCTTAGCTCTATCAAAGAAAATAAATATGCCTAACAATAACTACAAAAAGATTGTACTCTCCTCAGCTCTAATCCTAGTATTCGGGCTATATGTATTTCACAAATACCAAATTGATTCTCAAATATCTCTCATAAACAAAAAAGATATTGTATCAATTACGGACTCGTCTCATTCATATCGTGATGGCAGATATATTGGGAAAGTTGCAGATGCGTACTATGGCAACCTGCAAACAGCAATTACGGTTTCCAACGCTCACATTACTGATGTCGAGTTTCTTCAATACCCGAAAGGACAACAAGGTGGTTAATGTAAAGCGAGGATTAAGAGCAAGATGCCAGATGGGACTGTGGCCATGTACTGCTCCTACAGGGTATTTAAACAGCAAGAA
>JAYUFM010000059.1:0-14572 GCA_043738715.1 bacterium
TTCATGACTTGCTTAACCGCGTATCCATTAAATTCGAAAACTCTTCGTAAAAAATCGGCCAGCAAAAAAGACCTTAGATTTCCAATATGCAAATAATCATATACAGTCGGACCACAGTGATACATTGAAACTTGTTTCGACAAAAGTGGGGTAAAAACTCTTTTTTCTTTCTTTAAGGTATCAAACAGATAGATAGGTTGCTCGGTCATAAATATTTAGTGACGATTCAGAAATTATACACTATTAATTATTGGCATTATACAACTATTCATGAGATACTGCTAACAATGAATTCAGAACAAACACGTCCAAATATTAAAAAAATTGTCACATTAATAGTATTAATAGCTGTTTTTAGCGTTGGTTTTATTTCCGGGAAATCAACAGATGTTGAAGCTCGCCAGATGATGTCTGGTTCTGCTGCAAATAGTATTTCAGACCTTGATTTTAGTGTTTTCTGGAAAGTGTGGACAATAATAAATCAAAAATATGTTCCAACAAAAGTAGCAAGTTCTACAAACCCTACAACTGAACCGACAAATCAAGACAGAATATATGGCGCTATAAAAGGAATGGTCTCTTCAATGGGTGACCCATATACAACATTTTTTACTCCAAAGGAAAATACCGCTTTTAAAACCGAGATTGATGGAAACTTTGAAGGTATTGGAATGGAGGTTGGTCAAAAAAATGGAGTTATTACTGTTATTGCACCTATTCCAGATTCTCCAGCAGACAAAGCGGGCATACGAACAGGTGACAAGCTTGTAAAAATTGATAGCACTTTTACATCTGATATCTCTGTAGACCAGGCGGTTACATTAATTCGTGGAAAAAAAGGAACACAAGTTGTCTTAACAATAATACGAGACGGTGTCACAAAACCTATTGAATACAAAATTACACGTGATGTCATTAATCTTCCAACTCTCGACTCTAGTCTAGATGCAAAAACAGGAATATATACTATTAAATTATATTCATTCAATGCCAATTCAGCAGAAATGTTTAACACTGCAATTGATAAATTTGCGCTGTCATCTTCTAACAAACTTATTATTGACCTACGAGGTAACCCAGGTGGATTTTTGGACTCAGCCGTAACAATTGCTAGTAACTTTTTACCAGCAGGAGCCGTTATTGTTCGAGAAAATTATGGTGCAAACAAAACAGAAGACGTTATGAGAAGTCTTGGTTATGATACTTTCAAAACAAAAGGTGCACCAAAGGTAGTAGTTCTTATAGATGCAGGCTCAGCTTCTGCGTCAGAAATTCTAGCAGGTGCATTACGTGAACAAGGGGTCGCAACACTGGTTGGTACCAGATCATTTGGTAAAGGTTCTGTTCAGGAACTAATAGATATTACTCCAGACACAGCATTGAAGGTAACTATTGCACGCTGGTTAACTCCAAATGGTAATTGGATATCAGAAATAGGTGTTCAGCCAGATGTTGAGGTAAAAGTGTCTGAAGACGATATAAAGGCCCAAAAAGACCCTCAAATGGCTAAGGCGGTTGAAATCCTGTCTAAATAATGCTAGTATTTCTGAACTTATAAAAAGACACAAATTAGAAACGAGTGAGGCCAAATAAAGCCTTAAAACAAACTAAAAACCACAAATTCAATGAAAGTAATCTTATTAAAGAATGTTCCAAAAATTGGTAACAAATATCAGGTAATTACAGTAGCTGACGGATATGCAGGAAACTTCTTATTTCCAAATAAACTTGCTGAACAGGCAACTCAGTCCGCCCTTGTTCGTGTTGAAAAATTAATGGCAGAAGATACAGCTCAAAAAGCTATTCGTGAAGACCTTTTACTTAAAAACCTAAAGGCTATCGATGGTGTAACTGTCGAGATCACTGAAAAGGCCAACGAAAAAGGACATTTGTTTGCAGGTGTTCACAAAGAAGTTTTAATTCCTGCTCTAAAGGAACAAACGAGACTAGATATAGATGCTGAACATATTGTATTGGATAAACCATTGAAAGAAGTGGGGGAACACAAGGTAACTATCAAGGTTCAAGATAAAACTGCAGTATTTACAGTTTCTATCAAGGCAGCATAATTCTTTTTTCTGTAAAAAAATAAAGAACTACTTTGGGAGAGACTCGACGGAAGACCGTGAGGTCTGAGTCGGAGGAAAGTTTTTTTAAAAGGATTTTACTTTAAAAAACTATTCCGTTCTCTAACAAAGTAGTTCTTTATTTTTTGCTTGCTTAATTGTTTTCAGAGCAATTTCATGGTTTAATTACCTCAGTTATTTAATATATAAATCTATGAAAAAATACTCCTTATCAATATTGACCCTTGCCGTTTTTCTATTATTCTTCGCGACAAATGTTAGTGCAAACGAGGTGCCAAACACATCGGCCAGTTTTGCATTTAATAAAGACTTAAGCCTTGGAAACTCTGGATCAGATGTTATAAACCTTCAAACTTGGCTCATTTCAAATGGATATGACATTCCATCTATTACTTCTGGCGCTTCACAAAAAGGATATTTTGGCATGCAGACAAAAAATGCTGTTAAAAAATACCAGTTATCAGTTGGAGTTTCAGGAACAGGTTATGTAGGTCCTATCACAAGAGGAAAACTAAATCAGATTAAAATTGAAGTGCTAAAAAATAAAGATATAAATGTATTATCACCAAATGGAAGTGAAATCTGGCAATTAGGATCAATGAAGGCAATATCATGGAATACTTCAACTACAACCAACACCGGTAACGGAATAAGTATATATATTGTTCAAAACATGTCAGGTTGCTTTGGTCCTAGAAAAGTTGCTTGCCTTGCAGTAGTAGACCCAGAATTTCCAATCGCTGAAAATTTAACTGATACTGGTGCATACACTTGGAATGTTGGCAGTTGGACACCAAACATGCGAAGTAGTACATCAACCGCCCCTTTGACTGCAAAGACACTTGATGCGGGCAGTAACTACTATGTAAAAGTTTGTATTGGACGAAATATTGAAACAAGGATATGCGATACCAGTGATGGGCAATTTACCTTGGCCAGACCAAAGACAATAAACGTGGTCAACCCAAATAATGGAGAAAAACTAATTAGCAGCTCTACTGTCCAAATCAAATGGGATTATATAAATGCAACAAACAAAAGCCAGGTCGACTTATACTTACTATCCGCATTTGAATGTATTCCACCTAATCCAGGTGTATCTATGACGTGCTTACAGACAATGAACATACTCGACAAAAAAGTGCCATTCGATACGGAATACAACTGGATTGTTGGCACAGACACAAATGGTAATAAAATTCCAAACGGCAGATATTCTCTTAGCATTTGTGTTTCAGGCACAGATGACTGTGACCAGAGCGACAAACCATTCTACATTGTAAACGCTGACCTTATAAAGATGTGTCCTACAGAGAGGGTGATTAACCATATGCCCACAACATATGGCACAACAACGCCATCTGGAAATGCTACATCGAGTGTTTACTATATTTACAACGGTACACGACATGAACTTGGTGAATTTGATTTAAATTGGGTAAACACTAATTGTTCTGTCAAAGAAACTACTGTTTACTAACCGACTATATAACTATTTGCATCAAAAAAGAGCGGATTGTTCCGCTCTTTTTTGATTTCCCATTCATTCTACTTTCTAGGTTGTATGCTGATTAATCAACGTCTACAATTCTCTTCTTTGAAAGTGTGTTGTCGAAATTAATCTTTCGTTTAGTTCCGTATTTAACAGTTCCAGCCTTTTTTGCATACAAAGTATGATCAGAACCAACACCTACGTTTTTACCAGCCATGATTTTAGTACCACGCTGTCGAACAATGATTGCTCCAGCACTTGCTTGTTCACCAGCATAGAGTTTTATACCCAGGTACTGAGGATTAGAATCGGTGAGGTTTTTTGCGCTACCTCCAGCTTTTTTGGTTGCCATTTATCGTAAGTTTATCAGGTTATAATAATGAATTTAAAGTTTATTTATGCCTGCTTCATCTGTGTTTCCTAGACTGTAAGACAGGGTGTGTCCAAAATCTAGGTGAATAGAGACGCATTCACAAGCCAGAACAGTATATCAATTTATTTAATTAAATCAAGCCTTATAAACACCAATGGGCACTAAAATTCATGATATAGGCCTAACTATAGGTAAGTGGTACCAGAACTTAATGTCTAGATTTAAAACCGTAATTTTCCCTTCAATGTTAGGAATTTCAGTACTATTAAGTACATTTTCCTTTGCATTAGGCTCTAAAATTATAGCCAAAACACAGTCTCCACCAGCAATTTCAATAGATTACCCATTAGGATATATGGACTTACCTGAAATAAAGACGATCAGTCCAGTAAAAACAGTAACTAAAAAACCAAAACTGCAAAAAACAAAGACAAAGAGGGTTAATGGCAGTAAATCCAAGTCAAACTAGCAAAAACCTCAAAAAAGTGGCTTTATACTTTTTGTAATTTTAAGCTTATATAGAGCCATATAATCGATGTGGTATAATCATTTTTTCATTAAAAATCATTGACAGTGTTGCTCTTGCGTGCTAGTATCTTTGGGTACCACATGTGATCCATGTGGTTTTATTGTGCAAGTGTATAAGACGAAAGACTACTGACATACACATTACTAATTAAGGAATTGGCTTATTATACAACTTACCATTGGACTCGCGATGCTTGCATCAGGATTCATAGGAACACCTCAGACTGCTGACACCCTAGACACCTCTTCGACCAAAGCGATCATTGCTTCAGATATGATCCCAAATGTGTCAGTTGCTTCAACTACTGCCACATCGCAAGAAAAAACTGGGAAAGCGAACCTTAAAAATAAAATCTATAAATTCAATGAGGTAGTTCAGAAGTTTGCTTCTGATAAACCCTTAATGGTTGAAATAGCTAACTGTGAATCTCAATTTAGACAGTTTAACAGAGACGGTTCAGTACTGCGTGGTATTGTGAATAATCAAGATGTTGGACTTTTCCAAATCAATGAACATTACCACCTAGAACGTGCCAAAAGGCTTGGCTACGACATTTATTCGCCAGAAGGGAATATGGCTTACGCCAGAGTCCTATTCAACGAAGAAGGTCCTGAACCTTGGACATCGTCCTCACCTTGTTGGTCCAGAACTACTGCATATCAGAATTATGTAACTGCAAACGGAGACATGCTAGCCGTCAAATAATCTGTAAAAATTCACAAAGAATTTCACTGACAATAGAGACTAGAAAATATCCAAAGACAAACAAAACCACTCTTAACCTTCGGGTTCAGGGTGGTTTTGTTTTATCACACCACAACAACTGAGAAATAAAGTTAATAACGTCTGCAAGTACATCTCTGATATAATATCGACTACAATCATGACTCAAGAACAAGCCTTAAACATTTTAAAAATGGGTCATAATGCCTATATCACCGGGCCTGCAGGTAGCGGTAAAACGTATCTATTAAATAAATATATTAAATATTTAAAAAACCGTGATGTGGAAATAGGCGTAACAGCATCGACCGGAATTGCAGCAACACACATAGGTGGCGTCACAATTCATTCATGGACAGGAATGGGTATTAAAAACGTATTGACTGAATATGATTTAGAAGCACTGGAAGAAAAACAGTATTTATGGAAACGTTTTGAAAAAGTAAAGGTCCTAGTGATCGACGAAATTTCCATGTTGCATCATTACAGATTGGATCTGGTGGACAAAATTTGTAAAAGTTTTAAACGAAGCAGCAAACCTTTTGGTGGAATACAAATAATTTTATGTGGTGATTTTTTTCAATTACCACCAATTTCAATGTCCTATGAAGACCAAGGACAATTCGTATACCATTCACGTGCATGGAAAGAGGGCGAGTTCAAAATTTGTTATCTAGAAGAACAGCACCGCCAAACAGACGACGTGACAATCAATATTCTGAACGAAATCCGCGGAAATAAAGTCAGTCAGAAGACACTTGATATTTTAAAAAGTAAAATAGCAAAACCACATACAAAAGAGGACGGGGAATTTGGTCCAACTAGACTTTACACTCATAATATTGACGTTGATGGTATCAACAAAAAGGAACTAATAAGCCTAGTGGGGGAGGAAAAAACCTACGAAATGATTGATAGGGGAGGCAATGAAATGCTGATTGATTTGCTGAAAAAAAGTTGTCTAGCGCTAAACAAAATTCAATTGAAGGTTGGGGCAAAAGTCATCTTTGTAAAAAACAATTTTGAAGCCGGGTATGTAAACGGTACACTCGGAACTGTTATTGCGCTTGGAAAAAATGGTCCAGTGGTTCGAACACACAAAGGCCAAATGATAGATGTAGAACCAGCAAGTTGGAAAATTGAAGAGGACGGTAAAGTCAAAGCTGAAATCATTCAATACCCCTTACGCCTTGCGTGGGCAATTACAGTGCACAAAAGTCAGGGTATGAGCCTCGATTATGTAGAAGTTGATTTGTCTAAATCATTTGAAAAAGGCATGGGTTATGTCGCATTGTCACGCGTTAGATCAATAGAAGGACTTAGAATTATTGGGATGAATGAAATGGCGTTAAGGGTCAGTGACGAAATTATTCAATTCGATGAAGAACTTCGTATAAAGTCAGAAGACGCAGTAGATGAACTAATAGGAATGGATAAAGATGAACTGCAAAAAAACCAAACCACTTTTTTAAAAAATATAGGCGCAACAAATCTTGACCCTAATGATAATTTAAAAAACCATTCACAGAAAAAAGGTGGGGGATTAAAGTCAGGCAAAAAGGGGGATTCCACAAAAACGAACACTTTTGATATAACAAAAAATCTAGTTTTAGAAGGTCAAACGCTGGATGAAATTTCCAGAATTCGTAATTTAAAACAAGAAACTATATTAGAACATTGTGAAAAAATTCTATTGAAAGATAATCTATTCGATTTTTCATCTATTTACAAATCCGTGAATAATGCAAAAAAGACGAAAATAACTGATGCTTTTAAAAAGGCTTACAAAATTGACGACTTTAGTGAATACAAGTGGGCAATAAAAAAGGATTCAACCACAAATGATCCACTGGCAACCCTACCACTTGCCCCGGTTAAACATCTGCTTGATAAAGACATCAATTATTTGGACGTTCGAACTATCCGCATGATGTTATTTCAGGAATCTAGAATGATTTAAATGATAATGCTATAATTAAAACATGTTTAACATATTTTCTATTTTTATTGACTTACCAATTATATTATTAATGATTTATGCTTTCTGTGAAATCATATGGTCAAGAAGATTATCGATTCACCCATCATGGGTTTTCACTAAATCGTTTTTTCTTTTAATTGGAACATCCCTGGCATATTTAATGCTTTCACTAGGTGGACGTCGGCACGATATTCATATGCCAGAAATAATGAATAGATTTTTTCTATTAGCTGTTACAATCTTTACATTCCTTGCGTTGGCATATGTTTTAAAACTAGTTCGAATCACATGGGCACACGAAATTGGCCTTGCGATTGAAAAGCCATCAATATTTGGTTACACATTTAGATTCATAACTCGAGTTCAGCGTTTTATTCTAGATTCACATTACGTACATTTGTTGTCATTTATTGGCTTGCTGTTACTTTTTGTTAGTCTCATATTTGGACAAGTAGCCACTATCCACGGTTTATAATAAAAACATTGTTATTGACTAGAGTATTGTTACAAACGCACTTAAAAGCTTGTGAACTAACGATTTTTTACTGATATTGACAATATACGTAAATAGTAGGATAATATACGTAGCGTTAAGTACGGATCTTTACATTGATTCAGGCTGGCACGTTGTTAGTTAGATAGTTTTCGTGTATGCAAAGAGCACGGGTCAAAAAGACCTTTTCTCCTTGCACACACGGAAGCAATCCTGTATCCGTGGGTCACACCACCACTAACACACACCACCACCATGAAAAGCAAACACCAAAACGTCCACCTTGGACGTGCACGTGCACAAGAGCGTCGTTACTACTGGGGAGCGATCTTCGCACTTCCGTTCCTCTTCGCCATCCTCGCAGGCATCGGATTCCACGCCTGGTACTATGGCATGAATCCAGAGCACGGTTCAGCGGCAGGGAAACTTCACTACAAGCGCGTCCATGATGCGACTGAAGTATTTGAAACCCTTCGCGAGACCATCTGCTGTGGGCGTGTCCTTACAGCCGAGGAGAAAGTCCAGGTAATCGCCCCAATGATCCAAAACATCAAGGAAGGCCTTGTTGAATCCAATGAAAGCAAGATCACCACGGGCCAACTTGCGGCGGCAATCGGATACATCCAAGCCTTCGATGAAAAACTCTTCGCCAAAGTCTTGCAAAGGACCAGCGAGATAAAAGATCGAATGGATAAATCCGGATTGGATTCGGACAGGGTAGGGTGGCTTACAGTGGTCACCCTGGAACTCTTGGGCGAATACGCCACAAGCAACACAAAATACTTGGCCGATGCAATCCGCCAAGGACAAGTGCCAAATGGGACGTTAGCAGTCCTGAATCACGAATAAGAAAAAATCAAGAAAAAGCCTTCGGGCAAACCACTCGCACGTAGTACTTCAAAGGAGTTCAGAAATGAATTCCCGGAGTACACGTTGCGAGTGTTTTCTTTTGGATTTTTTAGGTAGAGGGGATGGGGGTTTTAAGTATATATAAGTGTCGCACAATATATCTTTTGCGACATACATACCTATGAAGTCTGACTTCTCAAACTGACTGTTAAACTTGTCTGTACAAACTTAACTATGCTAATCTATTCAAAGCAACAGTTCACCAACCACCAAACCCGCAAACATCCAACCCAAACTGCCAAATGAAAAAACCGTTCGATCCTAAAGCTCCTTATCGTGCTGACAAACCAATCCGAGATTCGCACACTGCTGAATCTCAAATGCAATCGACAAAGCCCAAACAAGATGTGCATGCCACCGGTGGCAAAATCAGGTCAAACTTCCTTCGGGTTCGAATTCCGTAGGACCCACGAACCGGCTCATTTAACCTCATAAGAGCAAAAAACCTACCGTAGGCCCACAAGCCACGGTAGTTTTGTTTTAAATTTAAAAATTTTAACCTATCTAGAGCTTTGCTGTTTTTAAAAAAAATTAGTGAGCAACTGTACTTGTAGCGTTTGAACTGTTGGCAACTTCACGGACGAAACCAACGATTTGCAGTAAATCATTCCAAACAAGAATTAAAATATCTTTAACATATAAACCGAATTCATGAACTGCGGGCTTTGCCAAAACGTTTGTAATATTGATTCCAAGGAGTCTTAACATCACAATTGATATTATCACCGCAACTATTAGTTCTACGAAACCACCAGACTGGTTCCTGTATCCTTTATATTTATTTTGAAGGTTGTACTTCATGTGTATGTTTGGTTAATAAATGAACTAAGTGACTTTGATCTTCGTGTTTGATGTAAATATCATACCACAAAGCCAACATTAATAGTACAAATATTTTACGAGAATTGTCGATAAGACCAACAGAATGATCACTAAATAATTTTTCAATGTATTTAACGTGAAACTCTGATCCAATTAATTCATTATTTGTAACATACTGTTGAATTTGAATTGGTTCTTGTTTAAGCCAGTGCTTTATAGGTGTTGGAAATCCTAATTTTTTACGTCCTGCAGTTGTTTTTGGCAATATTCCTTTGAATGCTTGACGAAGCAAGAATTTTGTTGTTCCATTTTTATATTTTAAATAATCAGGGATATTGTTAGAGACTTTATAAACCTCCATATCTAGAAATGGCACACGAGCCTCTAATGAATGTGCCATTGTCATCTTATCTGCCTTGGCCAAAATATCCCCTGTTAACCAGTAATTAATATCCACAATTTGCATCTTTTTTGAATCAGATAATCGAGGAGTTATACCCCAGATTTTTTTATAAAAATCAGCCAGGAAAAATGCACCGCCACTTCCCTCTTTATTTTTTAAAATTTCTGATACTTCTTTTTTTGAAAAAACATGTGCATTACCAATATACCTCTCTTCAATTGGTAGCAATGCGCGTCGTAAATAATTTTTACCAAAAAAATTAAATGGTAAATATGTAAATGGTTTAATTAAAACATTCTTTAACCATATTGGCATTACAGAAATCCATCTCAATGCAAACGGTTCTCTGTATATATTATAACCACCGAATAGTTCATCAGATCCTTCACCTGACAAAACAACCTTTACTTTTTTGCTGGCTTCGCGAGCTAGAAAAAACAACGCAACAGCAGACGGATCCGCAACAGGCTGATCAAAGTGCCAAGCTATTTTAGGCAAATTTTCAAGATATTCATTAAAATCAATTTTTATTTCTGTATGATTTGTTCCTAAAACATCTGATACTTCTCGTGCCTCCGAATGCTCGCTGACTTCGTTAAATCCAATTGTAAAAGTCTGAACAGGATCCAACCCTTGTTCTTTACGAATTTGTTGCATCAAGGTCACAATGATCGCACTATCTATTCCACCGGACAAAAAAGCCCCGACTGGCACATCGCTAATCATGTGATGTTCAACAGAATCCTTCATAACATCACGAATTTTTGTGTGATAGTTATTTAAATAAATATCCTTACCAAATTTATATTCCCAATATTTTTTAATATCAAAAGATCTATCATTTATGTGAACTGTCATTGAATGACCTGCATTTAGTACAAAAATATCCTTAAACAACGTTTCTTCTAATGGATTGTATTGAAATTCCAAATATAGTGGTATGGCTTTTTTATTGATTGATGGTTCGTACCTAGAATCTTTTAATAATGACTTTATTTCAGAACCAAATGATGCGATTTTTCCATGCGTATCCAATCTGTAATACAAAGGCTTAATCCCAAATTGATCACGCGCAATAAATAAAATATTTTTCTTTTGATCATAAATAGCGAAACCAAACATACCTCTCAATTTTGAAGTCATTTCATTTCCGTATTCTTCATAGAGGTGAACTAATGTCTCAGTATCGCTTTCAGTTTTAAAAATGTGACCTTTCTTTTTTAAATCAACTGATAACTCTTTGTAGTTATATATTTCTCCATTAAAAACAATTGTAATTGTACCGTCCTCATTTGAAATCGGTTGATGACCACGACTAAGATCAATAATCGAAAGTCTGCGCATACCTAAGGCAAATGAATCTTGAATCAAAAAACCATCATCATCTGGCCCTCTGTGAATGATCTCGTCGACCATCATTTTTATGGTCTTTTCGTTCGTATTCTTATCGGCAATGATTCCAACTATTCCGCACATGACTTTTAATTATTATATGGTGGCAAGTATAACATAGGATCCAAATAGGCATTCAATGGAGCAACTGGCATAGTCAGACTCTTTCCAGGACATGAGGCGCTTGGTCTTGTGATGACGTTTAGTGCACTTCCTACATAAACACCTAAGTGTAAGTGTGGTCCTGTTGAATAGCCTGTATTACCGCTATAACCGATGATTTGACCCACCTTAACCGTATCCCCGGTATTTACACTTATTACAGATAAGTGCCCGTAAACGCTCGCTAAACCGTTATTGTGCTTGATCATAATCCATCGCCCAAATGATACCTTTCGGCATTCCTTATCCGTGTCCCCCGTTCCACCAACAATTCCATCTGCGACAGCCTTTATTGGGGTACCAATTGTGGCCTTAAAATCCACTCCGTTATGCGAACCCGAAACATACAGCCGGCCTGACGCACTAGTTTTACCAAATCGCTGAGTAACATAAACATCATCAGTTGGCCATGCCAGAGGTGAAGAACCGGCCAAAGGAATACTGTTAGGATCAAGGGTAAATTTTATTTTAGCTTCGTAATCAAAAATTTCCTTTTCAAACGCATTTTTTTGGACAGTTCTGTCTTCAACTAATTTTTGAAAACTTTTTTCTTGTGATTTAGTTTCTTCTAATACTTTTTGTTGTTCAGTTTTTGTATATTCAACAGTTTTTTGTTTGTCACTTAATTGACTTTTTAAATCAGCTAAATCCTTTTTAGTTTTTTCTACCTGGGATTTATTATCTTCTAAATTCTTTTTTTCACTTGATATATCTGCCACCTTGCTTTGAATGCTCCTATTAAATTCGGCCTGAGCGTCAAGTTGTCCAAAATAATCTGAAAAACTCTGATTCTTTAAAAACCTCACTACCGTCTCGGAATTATCATTTTGAGAAATTTCTCTAAGACTTTTTTCTAACCCATCTTGCAATGCTTTAATTTTTTCTTTAGAAGTCTCAATTTTTGATGCTAGTTGTTTAATGTTCAAGTTTGCTGATTCGATTTGTGTCCCAATTTTTTGTGTTTCCAGTGACAATTTTTTTCTATCTGCTTCAAGTGAAGCAATCATTTGTTTCAAATTGAGGGATTCCGAATTAGCTTTTGAAGCCAGATCTTGGTATTTGGCAATTTCAATATTCAAATCTTGAATTTTTTTGTTTCTTTCATCAATCTGACTTTGAAGATACGAAACATCAACTTGTGCAACTGCGAGGTTCGGGTAAATTGTAGTCCAACTAGAAAACCCTAGACAAAATGTCAACAGAATAAATTTTATTTTTGAGAATGTATTTTGTGCTTTTATTTTCATTATTCATTTTCGTGTGACAAACCGATTTTAAGTAGCTCTCTTGCAATGGTTTTGGCTGCCTCCTTATGGGCAATTTTTTCAGTAGAGGCACGCATTCTCTCTGCAATTTTAGGATTATTTATTATACGTTCTACTTCATTTATGATAATTTCTGAACTTAAATTTGATTCTTCTATAACAACTGCTGCTCCCTCACGCGCATAGTTATATGCATTTTTTCTTTGATGATCACCATTCGAATTTGTAATTGGAATAATAATACTAGGTATTCCCCAACAAGCGATTTCAAAAATGCTTGACCCTGCTCTTGTAATAACAAGGTTTGCTACACCGGCTGACATTTTTAGGGCAATTGTGGTTAGATAGTCAAATGGTCGGTATCTTTCTTTGTGTGGATGATTATCCAATACAACATCAGCAATCCCCTTAACACTTGTTATGTTTGCTTTACCTACTTGATGAATAACTTGATAATTATTTAAAAGTTTTGGCAATGCATTTAAAACTGCATCATTTATAATCTGTGCACCCTGCGATCCGCCAATTATTAAAATAATGGGAATATTTGGTTCCAAATTTAAATATTCGTACGCACCAGTATTTAACACATCTCGAATCTCTTTGCGAACAGGTTGACCCGTGTAAGCAACTTTGTCTTTTGGAAAAAATTCTCCGGCCTCTTTGTATGAAACTGCTATTCGTGTTGCAAATTTACCAGCCCATGCATTTACCCTCCCAGGTACACTGTCGGATTCATGGATAACAACTGGAATACGTAAAATTCTAGCTGCAAAATACGCAGGAAAACTTGTATATGCACCTTTACCGAAAACTACATCCGGGAAAATTACATACATTTTTAAAAGACCAATGACACATCCCCAGACCATCTTGAACTTATCCAAAATGTTCATTGCTGATTTATAGAGACGTTTTTTACCAGCTGGCACTTTTTCGTATTGTATATCTAGGTTGTAAAGTTCTTTTTCATTATATGGTTCTGGTGCCATAAAATAAAGTGATGGGTCAAGAATTTTCTCTTCACGAGCAATTTCACGTACAGCTTCAGCAACAGCAATTAATGGGTAGAAATGACCACCACTTCCCCCGCCTGTAAACATGATTTTCATAGGTTTATTATACTATTTTCTTTTGAAACCTCGAAATGTTAATAACTATACCAACTGAGGCCAAAGCAAAGAACAAAGCCGTGCCTCCCTGACTTATAAATAATAGGGGTGTACCAGATAATGGGATAATCGCAAGCATTGCAGCAATATTCAAAAATGACTGCAGTGAAATCAAAACGATTATGCCTACTGCGACCAATGAACCGTACAAATCATTTGATCTGACAGCGACTCTGAATCCTCTAAAAGTAAAAGCAAGATATAGGATAATAATTGTAAGTGATCCAACAAAACCGAATTCTTCAGATGCAACCGCAAAAATGGAATCCCCTATCGGTTCTGGCAGGAAATTAAATTTTTGAACACTTTGTCCAAATCCTCGACCAAAAATTCCACCAGATCCGATGGCAATTAGTGACTGCTCGATTTGATAACTACTACCTCTTGGATCTTTTGCAGGGTTCATAAAAGTCTGCACTCTTTGCATTAAATAAGGTCTAGAAAAAACTAGTGCGACTAATCCTAATACCCCAACCAAGCCAATTAATAATACGTGTTTCCATTTTCCACCCGCTGTTAAAAACATAGCGGTACCAGCTACTGCAACAATTATAAAAGTATCTGTATCAGGTTGCATCAAAATTAAACCCGCAGAAACTGCCAACATAACTATAAAAGGCAATGTGCCGTGTTTAAAAGTTTCAATTTTACTTTTAGCAGCTGTAAGCAATGTGGCAAGGTACAAAACAAAACCTACTTTGTATAATTCTGCAGGTTGGAAATTAAAGGATCCCAAACTCACCCAACGTCTCGCACCTCCGTGAAAAAA
>JAYUFM010000060.1:0-1855 GCA_043738715.1 bacterium
AAAATTATTCCTCCACGAAATTCTTTTAATAAAGAAACCAATTCGATTCGACTAACAATATCTAAATGGTTTTCAGGTTCATCAAGAAGGAGGAAATCAGGACTTAGTGCAAAAGCGACAGATAGTGCAACAATTTTTTGTTGCCCCCCAGAGAGACTTCCGCATAATGAATCTTTATTTTTTTCAACATTGAAACCAAGGTCATTTGCATAATTAAAAACTTTTTGAGAAAGCTTTTCACCTGCAACCTCTTTTATATAACCCTCGATACTTATATCTTTATATTTATGATCAAATTCCTGAGCCACATACACAAATCTGATATGACCTTGTTTATCAATAATTCCTGAATCGGGTTCAACTTGACCGCAAAGGATCTTTAACAAAGTGGATTTACCGGCTCCGTTTTCACCAAAAATACATAGTCTTTCATTTTCGCTGCATCGGAAAGAAATACCCTGCAAAATAGGCTTTTCACGAATTGAGTATTCAACGTTCTTTAGAGATATGTTTTTCTGCATATAATATAAGGTATTCCGAAATCACAGATAGAAATCGTCAACTAATAGTGACGAATACTGTAACACATAAATTTGAATTTTGCGATGATATATTAATATCTAGTACTAGCAGTCCAGTCACCATTCCGCATTTTTGGAGCTTCCACATCTTTTAATTTTCCACTTTCAACCAACTCAATATCTTTACCAACTGTTAAAGAAGCCCTTCTCTTACTATGTACTGCAAGGTTTTCTTTTTTATTTTTTGCTTCTCCGTTAACTCCATATGAGGTCTCATTCTCTCCTGCGTGACTCGATACTTGCATGTAATCAAGATAAAAAATACTTCCCCCATCTTTACCAATAACAGTTTTAAACTCTAATAAAAAATGAGTTGAATAAATTTGAGGGTCCTCTAGGTTCTTGCGAAGATAAAATGGAAATTTAATTCTAAACAGCTTTTCTGCGCTTTCTCCGTTTACAGCTCTTTTAAAATCTGATTCATATTTCTTTACAAAACTTTCAGTCACCTTTTTGATATATTCTTCTCTTACGGCTTCCATTGTCTCATCCAGATCTTTTCTTAATTCATGAAATTCTTCATTACTAATGGTTTCTTCTACTGTATTTTCAACCCCTCCATTTACATCTACAGGAACCCCTAAAAGTAATCTCTCGGCATTGTCGATCATTGATTTTATTTCCTGTACTCTGGCAGTGACCTCAGCTTCACTTTGATCTGGATTGTCCACAACTTGCAGTTCAGTTGATTCATCTAATACTTCAGCCGAATCTCCCATTTGGTGGTCTTCACGCTCTTTCTCATTTTTTACTTTATTTTTCTGGACTTCATTTAATGTCTTACTTTCAACTTCTAGCTTCTCATATAAAGCAAAAAGGCCTTGTTCTTGTTCCAAGCTTTCTTTTGATTCGTCCTTTGGCACATCCAGTTTTTTTGATGTATCCATTCCATGTGGACCACCATGACTTTCCATATATAGCGATTTTATTATCATAATTTGTACAAGGTCATTATACGATATGTGCTCTTAAAATGGTATAATTGAGATCCTATGACAAATATAACATCTTTAAAATCATTAAATTTAATAGCCATCATTATTGCCACATCTTCATTTGTTTTTCCACTTATTACAACCGCCACAACACTAACCATAGGCTCTATAAACCCGAATTCCACTGTTCCTGCTGGGACTACAATTTCATTCAAAATTGACTCTGGAGATACTACAAGCAGACAATACATAATTAATGATTCAGCACCTGGTAGCACCCTCTCGAGTTCAAATATAAACAATGTAGGTCAATTTAATTGGCAAACTGGTACTCTTGAT
>JAYUFM010000061.1:0-1850 GCA_043738715.1 bacterium
AGAGTCAGCACGAATAAAAAGTTTTGCAATAATCAGTAACTGTAACGAGGCGATGAATACGGTTGATATCACCCGCATACTAGAATGTCACAGAAACAACTCCTCGTTCTGGGAAATCAAGTAATTGTAACACGCGACCAAGTAATTGTATTTATTATGAGCAGACCATGATGCAACTTATAGGAAATTTCCGGTATAGTGTTGGGTCATTAATTATAACATGAAACTTGAAGTTATAACGGCATCGCTTAGTCAGCTATTTTCAACGTTTTAAAAATTCAAATGAGAGACTTTTTTTTCGATACGTCACTCATAGTTTTATATTTCAGTGTTCGACATTTGATAGCGCATTTCAGAAAGTTCCAAAGCAAACATTTTGTTTGTACAAAGGTGGTCTGCCATCTAATCTTGGTAGCTTTATTCCCGATGACAATTTTGAAGGGAAACGTCAATTATTCGAAGAAGGATTGTACGACCCAACTAAATTACCTTATCGCGTGTCTAGAAATGTAACGTTTGACGTTACGAATCATCATCTTATATTGAAGAAAAATAATTCACTTACTGTGTTTAATGGCACTTTAGGAGAAAATGGGAAACCAAAAGAAATATATTCTAATATTTCTGAGAAAGGTATTATTATGAACACCACATTCAACGCTCTCAAATTTTAGTTTTACCCATTCTTTGGAGAAAATTGCAGCAAATGTGGTATTATACCCAATAATGGTCCATCTTTACGTAATTTATCATTGCAAAAAGTGTGAGACAATATCGCCCCCTTTTTTGTGTTTTTTAAATCAAAACATAACTTTTTATACGCACTTCTTTTGATAACTTTTTTCTCCTACAGTTCTTAGAAATTAAGTTTGACACAATTTTCATGTCTACTCGCAAAGTTTTAAATCCAATTTCGACCATAAATAGCATAGTAAGTAATTAATTGAAATAATTGGCGATGAAAGTGTGGACAGTAATCGTAACATTTGTCAATATTCATTGATTACGATATGAAACATAATCTACCGCCTAAACGGTAAAAGATAATTCTACAATTTCTCAAAGAATTTATGGAATAATCACCCAAAATATTAGACTTTCCACTTGCGTGGGATCTTATTCTTAAACTCTTGATCTTGCAGCGATCACTGCACAGAAGAAAAGCTCGACTTCTGATTTTATGTTAGAACTGTCGCGCTACAGGACTCTGACTTTCGGATTGCTGAACGTACAGAAAAGGTGATTTGTGGCGTAGGGGAAAATCTTTTAGCAAAAAATCATGAACAGTCATGAAGTTTTTAGTTGCGAGGAAGTTCCGTTTCACCGTACGTACCTGCATAGAAAGAGAATTTTTTTAAGATCACCAGTAGCATACGACATGAGGCTTTTTTCTTTCGGGAATATGAAGTGCTCGTCCCATTTTGCAGACGTCTTCAGTGTTGGGATTGAAGGTGAATAATACTATATGAAATTTCTTCGCTATTTGGATCACTTCATCGATAATTTTGATTGCTATTTACAGCGACAGTACAGCTACAAGGCTACGGGCAAACTTCGATCCTTGATTTTTTTACATTAGTTTGGCGACTAGGTGTGAGGTTTGGAAACAATGATCACATGCCTCATTGAAAAACACTTCGTTTTAAATGCTACACCGGATTGTCAAATAGCGACCCATGAGGAGACTCACATGTTTAATTTCAATTTTTCAGTCAAAATTTTTTATTTGGCCCACAACTCTGTCATCATCTTTATCATTTTTGTTTCGCATATGTAGCATCTCGCATTGACATCATCAAAATAAATAAGAAATATTGAGAAAATGTACCATATCACTCCAAATGTAGATT
>JAYUFM010000062.1:0-5208 GCA_043738715.1 bacterium
ATTCTAGCATTAACCAATCGGCGTGAACCTAGATCAGCACCTTTTGCATTAGTGATAAGCTTTTCAGCGAAAGGACGAACTTCTTTGGCCTTGGCCTCAGTTGTTGTAATTTTACCTCGAAGAAATAATTCACGAGCCAATGAACGCAAAAGCGCACGTCTCTGATTTCGTTCTCTCTTTAGTTTTCTGTTTGCATTGTGATGTCTCATGTTCGTGTTGTTAAGATAAAGATTTAATTATGCTTTTAGAGAAAGACCCATTTCTTTTAATACAGCCTTGATTTCGTCAACACCCTTAGCGCCGATTCCTTCGAATTCAAGAATGTCTTTTTCTTTCTTTCTGATCAAGCCACCTACACTTCGGATATTAGCCGATACCAACGAGTTCATTGTACGGTTCGACAAATCCAAAGATTCGATTCTTGTCTTTAGAACTTCTGACATAGCTTCGTCGTCTTCTGCTTCATGTTTTTCTTCGCTCACAGCCACTTCTGATTTTGTATTTTTGAAACTTTCTAATTCGTCTTCTTTGAATCCAACAATTGCCTTCAATTGTGTAATCATGATCTCGATAGACTTTTCAAGTGCTTCTTTTGGAGAAATTGTTCCATCAGTCTGAATAAACATTTTCAATTTGTTGAAGTCTGTTCGATCGCCGACTCGCATCTGTTCAACATCATAATTTGCCTGAACGATAGGAGAAAAAGCTGCATCCAAATGAATTGTGCCTATTTCAACTCGATCTTTTTTAAGAAGTTCTTTTGGAACATAACCAATTCCCTTCTCAATTGTAAATTCAGCATCGAATTCAGAATCCTTGTCAGTAAGTGTACAGATAGGCATTTCTGGATTAGCCAAAGTAACCTGTCCTGGTAATTTCAAATCAGCACCTGTGATTTTTTTAGCCCCTTTTATTTTTACAGAAACTGTCTGAGTTTCATCAGATGAAATTGAAAATCTAAGTTTCTTAAGGTTTAAGATAATGTTGATAACATCTTCTTTGACACCTTTGATACTTGAAAATTCGTGACTAGCACCAGAGATTTTTACACTAGTAATAGCAGCACCTGTAAGAGATGAAAGGATGATGCGTCTTAGAGAGTTTCCTAGAGTATGACCGTATCCTGGGTATAGACCGTCAATTTCGTATCGGCCGATATTAGCTGATTCTTCTACGACACGTGGCTTTGATGGCAATAAAATATTGTTGTTTGTCATGGCTTTAATATTAATTAATTATCTCTTATAAAACTCTATGACCGCACCTAGATCGAACATGAGATCCTGTCCTTCAATAGATGGTGCTCTAAGGATTGAGGCTTTCTTTTCGCCTGCTTTCCAAGCTAACCAAATAGGTGTAGTTGCGTTTTTAATTTTTTCATCGAGAGTACAGAATAGAACTGTCTTTAGACTACCTTCTCTGATAGAAATTTCATCACCTGGTTTAACACATGTTGAAGGAACAGAGTTTTTTCGTCCGTTTAACATAATGTGACCGTGAGAAACTACTTGTCGTGCAAGTCGTCTTGTAGAGACAAGGCCTGCTCGGTAGACAACGTTGTCTAGTCTAGTTTCAAGAGCTGCAAAAATGTCATTTGCGGGAGTATTGCTCTTTTTCTCGATTATTTTTTTAATGTAATTTGAAAATTGTTTTTCTGAAATTCCGTAAGTAAATCTAGCCTTTTGTTTTTCGATTTGCTGTTTTCCGAAGTCGCTTTTAGCGCCTCGTCCACCGCCCTTTCCCTTTTTTTCACCATCGCCAGAACGCATTTTAAACTTTTGAGTTTGTGTTTTCTCAAAGATTGGAGCTCCTAGACGTCGTGCAATTTTATATTTTGGACCTAATTTCATATATTTATATAATTAAACTCGTCTTGGCTTTTTAGGTTTGCAACCATTATGTGGTACAGGTGTTGCATCCTTGATTGCCGCAATATTAATTCCCTTTGAAATAAAAGTTCGGATCGCAGACTCACGTCCAGATCCGACACCTTTAACCACTACTGATACTTCCTTCATGCCCATGGCAATAGCCTTGTCGGCTAGGACTTCTGCGATCTTTGCAGCCGCAAAAGGAGTACCCTTTTTAGCACCCTTGAAGCCAAGACTTCCACTTGATGACCATGTCAAAGTGTTACCCTTTGTGTCAGCAAGAACAATCTTTGTGTTATTAAAAGTTGATTGAATATTCAAAATACCCGTGTCATGACGTTTTTTACTAGCCGCATTTGCTGCTTTTTTAGCTTCGGCTCCATCTTCTTTTTTTACAATTCTTGTCTTACCCATTGGTCTTGCTTTATTTATGTATATTATTAATTATTATTTCTTTGTCTCCTTCTTACGACCTGAACCCATGGTCTTTTTGACACCCTTCAGAGTTCTGGCGTTAGTCTTTGTACGCTGACCACGTGAAGGAAGACGACGTGCGTGTCTTGATCCGCGGTAGCTCTTGATGTCTTTTAATCGCTTGATGTTCCCACCAACCTCTCGCTTCAAATCAGCTTCTAGGGTGAATCCTTCAATAATTGTCTTGATCTTGCCTTCTTGATCAGCATTTAAATCCTTAGGTCGTGTTCCAAATTCAACACCTGCCTCAGTTAATATTTTTTGAGCACGAGATCTGCCGATACCATAAATGGCCGTTAGTCCCATTTCAATTCTTTTGTCATCTGGAATAGTGATACCTAGAACGCGCATGGATTTAGAATGAATTTAAGTTGCCTGAATTATTAATAATTAACCCTGTCTCTGTTTGTGTCGAATGTTGGCCTTACATACCACATAAACATAGCCCTTTCTTCGGACCACATTACATTTAGCACATTTTTTCTTGACGGATGATTTGACTCGCATTTTTTTAAAACAGTAAAAAGAATACTACTATATCCTGTTTGATAAGTAAAGCCTTTTTATGAACAATTTAAGACTTTATAATTTTATATTCATTAACAATATGGATACACCTATGATAGAGCCGAAAAACTGGTCTAATTTTTAATAAAACTAGGCACGTCTTTCGATTCTGTGTGTATTTCCGTATTGGTCAATTAATACAGTAACCCTGTCTCCAACAAAGACTTTTATTCGGTTTTGTTTCATTTTACCGCTCATATAAGCCCTTATTTCCTCATTTGTGTCCTTTATCTGAACTTTAAATTGAGTATTTGGTAAAGCTTCTACAACCACCCCTTCAACATATTGTTTGATAGTTTTATTGTCTGTCATTGGATAGGTTCCTATAATACCACAGTATTAATTATTTTCAATTTTAATGTTTATTTTATCTTGTTTTACTGGAATTGTTGTAACCCACCAAGGCCAAATTTCAATGTTAACAGCCTCGGAGCCTATTTTATTTTTTAAAAGTTTTAATGCCAAATCGTAATTTTGGCCGGCTAGTTCTGATTTTAATGATCCTTCTTGGAAATTACTGCTAATAGTTGTAGTTCCAACTAGTCTAATTTTTAGTGCATCCGTAGTTGTGGCATTTTTTAATTTTAAATCATCCGGTAGTTTAATAGACAATGATGACGTACCCAGTATCGAACCTTTCATATCTGTTTGAGAAATATGAATGTCCAAGTTGTTGTTAATTTGGATTTGGCTTAAAAGGTCAGATTTTTTCAAAATGAGTGCAGAAACATTTAAAGTAGCGGTGCTAGTGCCTTCTAAAACTAGGCTGTACTGTAATCCACCATCTAAGAATATGTAGTCATCAGATTTCTGAGTAACTATTTGTTTTTCAGCATTTGCCAGTAAAGATTCGTGGATGTTTTCTAACGCTGTGTCATCCACAACTGTTTTTGAGTGCGCGTCAGTCCCCCCACTGAAAGTGGTTTTGGTTTTCCCTGTTATTAGTTTGTATCTTGGGGTTGATTTTAATGCAGGTAATGTAAAATCACTGGTTCCAATATTGTAATCTGATCCTTCTTTTTCAGCAGTAACTTTCACTGAAACTGCCCCAGGTGTCTTGATGTTTTTAGAAGTTGTCATTCCAGGAACTGTGACTTTGTCATTTAAAAAGAAAATCATTCCGTTAGTTGCTTCTAATCTTGTGTTTTTGATCAAGATTTGAGGAGTTGAGGAAAAATTGTTTGAAATAGTAACTGTTCCTATAGATTTTGAGCCCAAAGCTGCTGTACCTGTAGCCTCGTGCATCGATGATTCTGGGATATTGTCACTGACTGATAGTGATATGATGTCAAAATCTACAGCTGAGGTTGATGAGGAATTATGCGAAAGCGCAAGACCTATATCTACAGTAAGTGGTTTTATTGCTGTAATGATTGATATGTTGGCATTAGAGAAACTTGAGATAATGATGAAAGATATAACAAGTATTGCAACGATGGACCCTATCCAAATTGATTTTGTTTTGCCAGATACCCTTTCTTTCTCAATGATTTTCATTAATTCATGAGTGTGTCGTTCTGTGACAGATTTTTTTACATGCTTTGGCTCGTCCTCAACACTAATGTTTAAGGGCACATTTCTTATGCTACGTTTATTAGGAGGAATTATGTCGTGGAACTGTGCCGTCATGTGGTTATTATATCACAATGAAGTCCGGTACAAGTGTGGATTACAGTAATGCAATAATGTTACTGAACAGTGAAACTGAAATATCGTGTTGTGAATTAAAAGGTAGTGTACCAGTAAACATTTTAGCGATTTCTGCTTGTTGTTTATCAATTCCATAGACAAATAATTTTGTCATTGAGTCAGGAGATTTTGGCAGTTGGGAAATACCTTGCATTACCATGTTAGACCAGTCCTTACCTGATCTATTCAATAGTTCTACAACTACATTTCTTGCTTCGGGTTTTAATTTATTTTCCAAAAACATATCAAGAAGAGATTCAGACACTGTATGCTCATCACTGTCTTTTCCAGTAACTGCATGTAGCGTCTCCTTAAATCCTATTGGCAAAGATATTATATGCATATTTGTTTCTGTGTGCATGAAAATTACCTCCGTTATGTATGAACAAAAATTTATTACAACAAGGTTTCCAGATTTTAATGTTTCTGAATCTTTTTGTTCATTCAATATCTTTTTAGAGTTGGCTAGACTTACTTTTGTAATTGAATGAAAATCAATTTTGCCAATAGAAGTAAAAGTTGTTCTAATTATTTCTGTTAGTGCATCATTGAATTTTTTATTCATGTAACAATAGTAGACTGCTGCTTTTAATTCAGTTGCTTTGTG
>JAYUFM010000063.1:0-1822 GCA_043738715.1 bacterium
ACATTTTAGGATAATAATCGGCTGAAAAAGCTTAAAAATAAATTAATTTAAAATAACTACAAATTTCTATGAGCCTACACGAACAAATCAAGGGACAAATTAAAGAAGCAATGATGGCCAAAGATACAGTTCGCCTAACCACCCTACGAGGCCTTGTGAGTGCTTTTACAAATGAACTGGTTGCAACCCAGAGAAAACCACAGGATTTTTTAACAGACGAAGAGGTTCTTGCTGTAATACGCAGAAATGTTAAACAAAGAAAAGATTCAATCCAACAATTCACCTCTGGTGGACGTGCCGACCTTGCTGAGAGCGAGCAAGCTGAATTAACAATCCTTGAGAAATTTCTCCCACAAATGATGTCTCGCGATGATATTAAGGCAGTTGTAGATGCAAAGAAAACTGAATTAGGAATAAATGATAAATCTCAGGTTGGATTATTGATGAAAACTGTTATGACTGAATTAAAAGGTAAAGCTGATGGGATGGATGTAAAAGCAGTTGTAGAAGGACTTTTCTCCTAGTTTTTGCGCAGCTTTACATATTTTGGTATATTTATCAGTGGAAATAGTTCCTATTTTCATAACTAAGCATCATTTTAAACAGATTTCCAAAACAATGTCACAATCACAAGAATCACAAAGTGGAGGACCAAGAGACGGTAGATGGTTGGCGTCAGGAGGTGCCCACGATGATGAGGTCACAGAAAGATATTTGAATGAAGAAAGGCAGAAAGCAGAAGATGCAGAGCGGGCAATCGAAGCAGAGCGGGAAGAAGAGGAACGGCACCTTCTTGAAGAAGAAGCCAGAATTCACGGCATCCAGCCCGTTGAAGAAAACGACTAACTACTACCCTTCTTGACCTGAAAATGGCTCGGAGGGTAGCGTTTTTTATATACGCTGAAATAATTGTAATTATTTTCCAATCTTTGGTGTAGAAGTAGCAGTTTTGATTGAATTTGTACTAGTTGCACCATCCCCATTTTTTACATTTTTCAATATCAAGGATTGACTTGCTGAGGTAACAGCAACTTCCTGATCTTGTATTGAAAATGTTACCAAAATCAAGTAACTAATTCCCCAAATCACTGCCATAGATACTATTAAACCCACCGCATGAACTGCAATACTTTTTATCGATATTTTGCGAGTCATTTTTAGAAAGTAGTCCATTAGCAAGATTATATAGCAAACCCTTAGCTCGGACAATTATTTGTCCAATTAATGAGTAAACTGAGCTTTTCCCAGTTTTTTTCTTCTCGACACCAACTTTCTAATGTTCCTTAATCAATGGGTTAACGATACAAGTAGCATATCTAATCTGGGCACCTCCCCCATCCCAACATTGTAATTTGTATTTTTGTGAATTGTATAAAGCAGATGTAATTGGATTAAAGGTATAAGTTCCACCGGTGTTTATTGGCAACAGTGCGTATGTGTTTGGATTATTATCCCCATCTGCATTACCCGGATCAACGCCTATTCCTGTTAAGAAACATCCGTTAGTTGCGTCTTGAATGTTGATTTTCAACTGACATGAGTCACCCTTTTTAATAACTGCAGGGTCAGGTTTGAATTTTTTCACTAATCCTACATTTGTATTGATGCAAGAAGAATAGTTTTCAGTGTATAGATTAAGCGGAGGTGTATTATCCAAGACTCCGTCAGTACATGTTCGTACTACTGAAGTACAATCAGTGGTACTGTTTTTGTAGAAGGTACTTGTCGCATGATTTAGAATTGTTAATCCATTGTTTACGCAATCAGTTGGAGTACAAGTTCCAAAAACGTGAATTGGATCACCACCTGTTAAGGCCCCGTT
>JAYUFM010000064.1:0-1785 GCA_043738715.1 bacterium
CAGCAAGCAAATATTCTATTAAACTTTAAAAAGTTGTCAGATTAGTGATGTCCTTGGACTTCTAATGGCTTGATCGTACCCAATTTGGATTTTTTCTCAATAACGTGGGCTGTGTTGCTTGTAATACGTGTTTCTTCATCAACTCCTTTCAGATGTTTTTTCATCGATGGCGCAGTCTTTTCTGCTTTATCCAATACCATATTTTCAGCTCGAACAATATCATCAAAACATCCGTCATCTTTTCTATTTTTGTAGTCATAAATTAGAAGGGGGCTGATTATACTTTCATTAATCATGCCCAAAGCCTTCTCCCAGGTACTTTTAGGTTTGCTGGTTTCGATTTCGGCATTATGAATCATCACTTTGTCGGCCTGTAATTGTTCGCCTTCTTTTGGAAAGTATCTGGCAATAAAATAAGAAAGAGGATCGAATATAAGTAATGAACTGATGGTAAACAAGTCTATTTGATCTGACATTGATTCAGAAAAATGAAAGTATTTTCTTGCTAGGATAAAAGCTAGAGGTCCTTTACTGATACTGGTAAAATAGAGTAAGAGAAACTGTTTAAAGCTATAATTCAGACTTCCGATTTTGGTGAACTTGCAAATTAGATAAAGGAGCCCTTGAACAGATAATGTAATTGGGATAAATAATGAGTACAAACCAAAAACTTTGAAGACTGCTGAAAACGTACTCAACGCATCAGGAATTACGAGACCCATCATTGCTAGTGCAAGAAGCTTAGCAAGTTTTGACATAAGTTCCAAGATGAAAATGAAACGTCTTACAGCAGCAGGCGTCATGTTGTACTTGCTATAGCCTGCCAATACTAATCCAAGGAAAATGATAGGAACTTCGTCTGCAAGATAATCTGTTTCTAGCTGCACGATGAAATGGGATGTAAAAACAAAGCAGACAATAAATTGCATATCAAGCATTGGATTCTTTCTTAGTGATGTTGACCTTGTTTGTATAAGAGTGAAAGCGACTCCTAAGAAAATTCCGACAGCAATCGATATAATGAACATTATGCTTGTTTTGTAGCCAATCTTCCAAACATTGGAAGTAGGGAAAGAGTTTTCATCTCTCATGGAGTAAACTAAGCCGCTCACAATTATGAAATTGATGATGAATCTTTCTCTGATAACCTTGTAGAGTTCATTTTCTGAAGGGATGGTCTTGACCAGACGATAACCCCAATCGCTGGATAGGTTAATGAAACATGACATAGCAAGCATGATTTGCCAGCTGTATTCTGTAGAGTCTAGAATTCCGTAGTTGGCCGCTATCAGGAACCCTAAATGGGTACTTGCTATCCCCAATAAAGAAGAAATGAATCCGAAGAATAAGTTTGGGGTGAAGCGCATCAAAAGATTCTTTTCATAGATCGAAATGATGTCACTTAAGATCATTGGCGGTAGCAAGAACAGATTGATAACAGAGTAGCTGTTTTTAACATTTATATCGTCTTTCAAGTTAATATTGAACCCTTTGAATACGATCGTTCCAATGATGATACCTATGAGCACGATAACGATATCTGGACTAAAGTGGATCCACTAGATGAAACTAAGCATACCCTTTTTTGCATCATTTTGCTCACCACGAAAATGTGGATGTACACAACCACACAAGCACCCACAATGCCATAGTAAATTCCTGCACTGCCTGCCATTTGGATTATTTAATAATATTCATCTTTTTATTTATGATAAAATTTAACAAAAATAGCTCTAAAAAGTACAAAAAATAAAGAGGGGTTTGGGGTTTGGGGTTTGGGGTTTG
>JAYUFM010000065.1:0-1778 GCA_043738715.1 bacterium
CGATAGTGCTGGATATTCAACTTTACTACAAGAAATCACCAAAATAAAGGACGCCAATGATGTATGACACCTTAGGTAATGTTCATTTTTATAACCCACGCATGAGCACGCTTTCATTGCACTAGATACTAAACTTGATCGTCTTAGATTTCCTAATGCCTTTAAAGCATTTAATAGGCTAGCTTGCACATGATTAGCGCAATCTCTTTGCTTTTGATTTAAGCAACAAGGACATAATGCGTTCGTGAATGATCGATACTTTAAGACAGGAATTTTACCGGTCCTATTTTTTGTTATATTTTCGTTTTGCCATTCGCCATATAAAGTGGATTTTTCAAATAATTGATAATATTCTCTTAATGACTGATTTCTTATGTGGACTGTATGATATGAAAATGTCCCATCATAATTGTGTACTTGAATTTTTTGACTATTGTTAAAAGTATCCATTCTACATACATCGTGACAAAATTCTCTCACAACTTCTAAATTAAGCTTATCACGTCTCTTACTTCTCTTTCTATAATTCAGATTTTCATTGAATACGTTTTTTTTTATTATCATTTGTGATGGCTTCTCGGTCTTAGATGTTTGCGTATCGAGAGGAATATCGTCAACACCGCCGGAATCTGGACAGTTAGCTTCGTCCATGCTAGACAATTCCGTAGTAGAATCTGAATCACTGGCTATAGTCTTATTAGACTCACTATCATCTTGAACAAAGTCATCACCGTTAGCATCAACTTGAGGTAGACCATCAATTTGACTTCGAACTACTTTATCAAACTCAGCCCTTCTAGTCTTTGCTTTTGCGATTCTTTTACAAGGTACACCGAGTGCCTCAGCTATGAAAGCATTAGAATAGTCCGTAGTAGCTAATGATGTGAGAATTGAGTCTATTGTTGATTGAGTTGAAATGAAATTTCCACCGAAACGCCTTAGACTCTCCAAATATTTTTTTGCTGAGATAACAATCGCATTATCTGATTCATTTTTTCAAAAATTATTTCGTACGACTTTGCTATTGACATAATCACAGACTGAACAATCAACTTTATATTATTTTTATTTTTATTTAGTTTGAGAAATTCTTCAATCGTATTCAGTAAATTATTTGTTAGACTATGTGATGCTACTGCTGGACTCCTCAGAGAGATGAAATCTTTTTTCCCAGGTCCTCTATCACCAGATTTTCGCTTAATACCGACTACAATATTTTCACTGGCAGTTTCCACCACGTTCATGAAGGACAAAGGGATACAAGAGCTTATCTTGGAATCATCTACCGGGACACAGATCACAACTCGTCTCGACATGTATGAGCTTGATCCTTCTAGAGCGAAGTTTCCTAGTGTCATCATGCTGTTGAATAAGTTTGGCTTTGCTTTCTTGTAAGCCATCAGACAGTAATATATCTCTTGATTCATTCCATAGTCTTCTCCCTCTCATTTCAAATGTATCGGAATTGTACTCGAATTGAAGCTACCCTATTACGAAATATTGGCTTCATTTCAGATTCATTCTCGAGTACTGCCTCACAAAGCCACTTCAAGACACTATCGAACTGTTGGACACCGTCCATGTACCACATTTTGTTCTCCTCAGCCGATGCGCTGCTGTTTGATTCCTACAATGCAAAAAATCATGATTTCATGTCAGATATTGAGCTAGAAAAAACATCAACTTTCACCGCCGACAGTCACAAAAGTTATTAAATAATGTTTGTTGTTGAAATCGATCTCATGACAAGGGTGATTGCATCATCATGGTGTGAAGTC
>JAYUFM010000066.1:0-5020 GCA_043738715.1 bacterium
AATTTGATCTAAATCAAAAAAGGAAAACCCACGGCATGCCGTGGATAGTCCAGGCTTACTGCGGGTTCAAAACTAAGAGGGCGGATTTCCACCTTTGTCCTTCAGATGTTTTCGTAAGTAGGCATATGTTCTGATCTCGTGCGGAACATAGAGCCTCAATCCACAACCACAGCTGATAACGTCGAATTCTGGTGAAACTTGTGTCCTGTGAGTGATCCCCATGCAGTAGCAGTGTTGAGGAGGGTAATCACGCGACAGTAGACTGTCGTCGGTGTGAGACTTGCAGACTGGGTGTGGTTGAAGGGTGTCTGGTAGACCTTTAATACGGATTGGTTCCATTCGTAGGGTTCCTTTCTAAATTTGGTGGTTGGGTGTTCAAAATTTCAGATAAACAATACGACTTTTTTAGTAATTTGTCAATTTTAGCTTGAAATATATTTTAATTCCTGAAATATCTTGAAATAACTGATGAATATTTTATTTATAATTATCTTCACAATCTATTTCGCTCGCTCGCAATAAAATAATGGAGTATAATATTACTGAAAATGTATATTGAACCAGATCAGTTGAAAAAAGGGTTGGTTGATTCTAATTTAATTTCACGCGCTGATTTTGATGCTGCGATTAAAATTGCAGATGAAAAAAAACAGCCAGTGGGGGATATTTTAATTTCAGAAGGAAAAATTAGTGAAGATGATTTCCGCAGAGTTCAAGCTAAGGTTCTAGCTATTCCATTTGTTGATCTAAAAAAAGAAAAATTAGAATTCTCAATTCTTTCACTTATTCCAGAACCAATCGCGAGAAATCACAATATAGTTGCATATAAAAAAACTGCAGACACATTAGAGGTAGCTATGCTCGACCCTAGTGATCTTTCCGCTATTGATTTCGTTAAGAAGAAGACTGGGCTTAAAATTTACTCACGCCTTACTACAACTGATTCGATAAAATCTGCCCTCGTTCAATACCAAAAAACCTTAAAAGCCGACTTCGGTGACATCATTCAACAAGAGGCTGCTTCGTTAAAGACACTTGCTCCGGAAGATACTAATGGTGAATTATCTGGTGAAGACCTTCGAAAGATGGCAGATGATCTGCCTGTAGTTCGAATCGTCGATACACTTTTAAAACATGCAATTTTACAAGATGCATCTGATATTCATATTGAACAAATGGAAACAGAGGTGGTAGTCCGCTATCGAATTGATGGAATGCTCCATGAAGCCATGATCCTACCAAAAAATGTAGGAGCAAGTATCACTGCACGTATTAAAGTTTTATCTAGTTTAAAATTGGATGAAAAGAGATTGCCACAGGACGGACGATTTAAAATTGAATTAAATGGTGAAAAAGTTTCTTTTCGTGTTTCTATTTTGCCTACAAACTATGGAGAAAAAACGGTTATGCGACTTTTGCGAGAAAATGTTTCTGGATTTACCCTTGAAAAGCTAGGGTTCCACGGGCGAGGATTAGAAATTTTACATGCTGCTACAAATTTGTCACACGGGCTTATTTTGGTTACTGGGCCTACTGGTTCTGGAAAAAGTACCACTCTGTATACAATTTTGGATCTTTTAAATACGCCTGATGTAAACATTTCAACTGTAGAAGACCCGATTGAATATCAAATGAAACGTATTAATCAGACACAAGTTAAACCAGAAATTGGATTTACATTTGCCAACGGTCTTAGATCTTTGATGAGACAGGACCCAGATATTATTATGGTTGGAGAAATCCGAGATAATGAAACAGCATCATTGGGTATTAATGCTGCACTTACCGGTCACCTTGTTCTATCAACCCTTCACACAAACAGTGCTGCAGGTTCGATCCCTCGTCTGATTGATATGCATTGTGAACCATTTCTTTTGGTTTCAACACTATCAGTTGTTGTGGCACAGCGTTTGGTTAGAAAATTGGCTGATAGTAAAGAAAAATATTTCTTGAATGAAGATGAATTAGCTGCTCTATCAAAAAAGATTGATATAGATCGTGTACTTGAAGAGTTGAAGGCAGAAAATGTTATTGATAAAAAAGCAACTTGGAAGGAGGTTCCGTTTTATAAGGCAGTTGCAACTTCTGAATCAGATGATGGATTTAAAAGTCGAATTGGTATTCACGAAGTTCTAAAAATGTCACCGGCTATCAAGGATATTGTTATTAAAGGTGGAACATCAGATTCTATTCAAGATCAGGCTAGAAAAGAAAAAATGGTCACTATGTTTGAGGACGGTATTTTTAAATGTGTTCTTGGACAAACGACTATTGAGGAGGTTTTGCGTGTAGCTTCAGAATAATTTATTCGATATATCATGAAATTTACATATACAGCTAAAAAACCTGACGGTACTACACACACTGGTGTGATTGAGGCTGTGGATCGTTCTCAATTTTTTAACGAATTTAAAAAAACAGAAGAACAGCTTGTTACTGTCAAAGAAGAATCAGCGAGCAAGCTTTCAAAATTAAATTTTAAAATTAGTTTCAATCGAATTAAAATTCTTGATAAAATAGTTTTTGCAAGAAATCTTTCAGGTATGCTTGAAGCCGGACTATCACTCTCGCGTGCAATTACAGTTTCAGAAAGGCAAACAAGAAATCCAAAATTAAAACAAATTTTTACTGATTTAAATACGAATGTTTCTTCGGGTAAAACATTTAATGAAGCCTTATCAGCCCATGCAGATATTTTTCCACCTCTTTTCACATCAATGGTAAAAGCAGGAGAAGAAAGTGGAAACCTTGCGGAAAGTTTAAAACAGGTGGCTAATCAGATGGAAAAAAATTACCTGATTCAAAAAAAGGTAAAAGGAGCGATGATTTATCCAGGGATCATTCTAACTGTAATGGCGATCATCGGTGTTTTGATGATGATTTTCGTAGTACCACGCCTTACTAAAACATTTAAGGACTTAAAGACTGATTTGCCCGCATCTACTAAATTCGTCATCTGGCTCAGTGATTTTCTATCTAATCACTATATTTTTGGGATAGGAATTATTATTTCTGCAATTGCAGTTTTGTACTATGCATCTAAAACCACTGGAGGAAAAAGGGTTATTGACTACTGTATCTTAAAAATTCCTGTTATCAGCACTATTATTAAAGAGAGTAATTCTGCAAGAACTGCGCGTACCCTATCGTCATTATTATCAGCCGGGGTTGATTTATTGGTTGCGATCAAGATTACAGGTGAGGTCTTGCAAAATTCATTATATAAAAAAGTATTATCAGATACAGAGAAGGTAATTGAAAAAGGTCAACCGCTATCTACGGTTTTTGAGAAGGAAGAAAAACTTTACCCAATCTTTGTGAGTGAAATGATTAACGTGGGAGAAGAGACTGGAAAACTTGCCACAATGCTTGTTGGGGTAGCTACTTTTTATGAAAACGAAGTTGAGCAAAAAACAAAAGATATGTCGACTATCGTTGAACCGTTTCTCATGGTCATTATTGGTCTATCGGTTGGGTTTTTTGCTGTATCAATGATTACTCCGATGTATTCAGTAATGAATAACATTTAAGATGTAAGAAATATGAAATATTCCTTAAAAAAATCTGGATTTACTCTCATTGAAATGTTGTTAGTTATTACAATAACTACAATTTTAGGAACAATGGCATTTGCCTCGTTCGGACGTCTTGTAAACTATACTTCTATAGAGGGGCAGGCTGAATCTATCCGGTCTCATATTGAACGTGCGCGCATATTTACATTAGCATCTAAAAATAATTCAGCGTTTGGAGTTCTGTTTTCTACAACCTCTGTCAGAGTTTTCCAAGGTACAAGTTTTGTATCGGCAAGTTCATCAGATCAAGTATACGTAATTGATTCTAATGAAAGTATTATTAATATCAATTTTGCCAACAACAGCAATACAATTTATTTTAATAAAATAACTGGTGAGCCGAGTGCTACAGGAACAATTACAGTTACTTCAACAAAAAATAGTTTAGATCAACAGAAAGTTGTGATTTATCAGACTGGAATAGTAGACATACAGTAGATTGCGCTCTACAATTATAACAATGAATCTTTGCAAAAAAGATAAGGGGTCACTTTTGATAGAAGTTTTGGTCGCTACATCAATTATAGCGACTTCAGTTATTGCGGCGTTGGGTGTTTTTGGTACCATGGCACATTTGGCTTATAGAAATACTGCAAGAATACAGGCTTCTTTTTTGGCAGATGAGGGTATCGAAGCGGTAAAATCTTTACGTAATGCTTCATGGAATACAAATATAAAAAACCTGACAATCGGGACTAAGTATTATTTATACTGGAACAATCACTCTTGGAACATTAACGGAACATCTACATTAATAGATAATCAATTCCTGCGTTACTTTACACTGTCTAATATTTATCGCGACTCTAGTTTTGATATTGTAGCTTCTACAACATCAGGATCATCAATCGATACTGACATGCGAGGTATATCAATGAAAATTGATTGGACAGATGAAGTGGGTACTTCAACAAAAAGTATTGATACTTATTTATATAATTTATTTGCAAACTAAATGAACTTTTACTCACTTATAAAAAATCCCATAAAAAATAAGAGTTCTCAATCAAAAGGAGGGTATACTCTTGTTGAACTATTGATTGTCATTTTTATCAGCACCTTACTTATGTTGGGAGTTGTCCAATCTATGAATACTATTTATGTCACATATAGAAATATCGATTCATTAAGACAAATAGAAAGCGGTGCTATTTCAGTTCTAGACAGATTGACACGTGAAATAAAAAACTCTACAAGTATTGATTTATCAAATTCAGTTCTAGATTCGGACACTGGAAAATTGTCACTAAACGTTGCCTCTAGTACTGGAAGTTACAACACCAGAATTTACGCTTCAAGTTCCCGAGTTTATATTAGTCGTGACGGAGTTGAAGTTGGTCCCTTGTCACCAAATGACGTTAAAGTTACATTGATGAATTTTAGTATGATTAGTTCAAGTAATAATAGTGCAACAGGTATTAGAATGGAGTTGGTTTTGGAGTCTC
>JAYUFM010000067.1:0-4986 GCA_043738715.1 bacterium
TTCACTATCTCCTTTATCCTTTTTCTTGCCTTTACCACCCCCTTTAATCTTAACAACTCCACCTAATAACTCCTCGTCATCATCATGACTCTGTCGAGGTAGAATATATTTTTTAATTTTAGCACCAATACCCAAACCCCTAGCGTCTCCATTTTCAATATTTAAAAGATTTTCTTCAGTTGGATCAGCAATATATATCTTAACCAAACCAGCAAGATTACCAACCAAAGTGTGTTCGCCATCTGTATTCAAGGTTCCATCTGAATTTAGTCTATCAAGATCAAATTCTCCGTTCTGCTCTAAAAAAGCCAACAAAGCCTTGTCTGATTCAGCTGTGTCTATCCCTTCGTATATTTCACTCAATCTTCTAGAAAACTCTGCCTGTTCAGCTTGTGCATCGTATTTTCCTTGATTTCCATCTTCAGGTGTTTTTGCCATATAAATATCTATTAACTACCTAAATAAACGCTCCTAAATGTAACTAGGTCAGATGCGATAAGCTCTTGTAAATTTGGAATTTTGTCAGAACAGTATTTTGATACCACTTCGTCTGTTGCATCTGAATCAACCAATTTTTCAAATTCTGCACGTGAATCTTCTGGGATGTTTGTGGCAATAATTGCGTGAATCCTGTTCTCTACCCTTCTAGCGAGATCTTTTTTCATTTGATCGAGAATTTCCTCATCAAGGTCCAAAAGGTTCTTTGCTTCTAATAAATCCTCAACAAAAGTGCTAATATCGTATTTCATGTTGATATTATCCTATTTACAACATTCTATGTCAATTCAAATTAGGGGACTAATTTTAAAAATTCATTTATTTTCAAAGTCATTATGAAATATTATTTAAATAACCACATTTAAATACTAGCAAGAACTGAAGAAACTACATACATAAATACAACACCCACAATTGTTGCGAGAACTGTCCACAAAGAAGAGTCCTTGCTGTGTGCTTCTGGTAAAACATCGGACGCTCCCATATAAATTAGAAAACCAGCAAAGAATCCTAGATATATAATGAGAGAACTTGGTGGAAAAGAGAAAAACAAGGTAGATATACCTCCTAAAACAGGCGCAATAGCATCAAAAACAAGAAATGTCCTAGCTTTTTTGGTTGAGTTATTGTGAGCCAACATTAGTGACACGGTATTCAAACCGTCTGTAAAATCATGGGCTATAACAGCAAGTGCAACTACTACTCCAACAGCGGTTGAAGCTTGGAAGCCCAAACCAATACCTACTCCATCGAAGAAAGAGTGCAAAATAAGGGCACTGGCTGACATTATCCCCACAGTTGGGTGGTGGTGTTCGCCATAATCGTCTTCATGTGAATGGTGAACCAAAAATATTTTTTCAGCAATATGAAAGACTAGAAATCCTGCAACAAAAGCGAGCATGGCAAAATTTACATTAAAGCCGCCAGCCTGGGCGATGCTGAAAATTTCAGGCAACAGATCAAAAGCCACTACGGCAATTAAAACCCCAGCTGTAAAACCCAACAATAAATGTCGACGGTCCTTAAATTTCAAAGCGACAAGACCGCCGAGAATTGTTGAAACCAAAGTGGCTAGTATAAAGGCAATTTGCATGTGTTTGTATGTTAATTAGATTATAATATAATCACAAAAAAAGCGAATGATTGAATTCCCTATCCAACACAAATTATTCAGTAACAGCAGCGAAACTTGGCAAGCAATGATCGAGGATATTAAACTCGCTAATCACACAATTGATTTCGAGCAATTCTATTTTACCGCCGACACAGCTTCAAAAGATTTTACAGATGCACTAATTGAAAAAGCTCGAACAGGTGTAAAAATTAGATGCCATTTTGATTCGGCTGGTGCTTTTAATTTCTCGAGTTCTAAAACATACAAAGAAATGCGCGGAGTCGGTATAGAAATAAAATTTTTCAATTGGTTAATTCCATTTACAAAAGGGTTTCATAAATGGGGGTTTTTCCGAAATCATAGAAGGCTTTTATTAATTGACATAGATACTGAAGAACCAATTGTATACAACGGCGGAATTTGTTTTGGTGAAGCAGTAAAAAAATGGGATGACTTAAATGTAAAACTTTTTATATCCATTGGCACTAAAAATCAAATACCTCCATTACCTACAATCACCGATATTGCACATCCAATTGCCAGTATGAAAAAAAGTTTTGAGGATATGTGGAGCAGATCAGAATCTTCAAAGGTCTCATGGACTAGTATAGACATGGATCAGCTACGAAAAAAAATCAAAAAATACAAAACTGAACTAGCCGAACAAGCTTTGGAAAAAGACAAGCTTTTCAACCCGGAATCAAGATTACCTTTCATGTATGTCACCCAATCTCCCCTACCTAGTAAACATCATTTATATCGTGCTTTGATTACAAAAATTTCGAAGGCTGTAAAACACATAACAATCACAACACCATATTTTTTGCCTACCCATAGAATAATGAGGAAGCTTCTAGCAGCGAGGAGGCGTGGAGTGTTGGTTACAATTATTATTCCCCAAAAAACTGATCACCCACTTGTAGATATTGGGTCCCACACCTACATGAATTATTTTCTTGACAACAAAATCGACATCTATCGTCACCCAAAAATGATTCATGGTAAAGCTTTTGAAATAGATGGAAACTGGGCAATGGTTGGAACAATGAACCTGGACACCATCAGTCTCAGATACAATTTCGAATCCGGAATAGTTTCTGGTGATGAGAAATTCGTTAGTGATGTAGAAAATAATTTAAATAAGTTAAGAGAAGAATCCAAACAGTTGACTTCAAAAGATTGGGAAAAAAGAGGATTGAGCGAGAAAATCGCAGAGGTAATTATTTGGCCATTTAGAAAGTTGCTATAGAATAATAACTCAAGCGTATTATTGTTTGATTTACCATTAGGGGTATAATCAAAACGCATGAAAAAAGGTATTGCAAGCAAAACCACGAAAGACTCCACAATAGAGATAATTGGTGCAAAAGAGCACAACCTAAAGAATATAGATGTTCATATACCTAAAGGTAATATTGTTGCAATCACTGGTGCATCCGGTGCTGGTAAGTCTACCCTTGCACATGGAATTATTGCAAAAATCGCATTTCAGCGACTTAAAAGGCTGAAAGGTGAAAATATACCACTTACAGCTTATAAACCCTTAGTTGATTCAGTAAATGGACTTCCGCCGTGTATCGAGCTAACTCAAGAACCCTTAAGGGGACAAGCTAGGTCGACAGTTGCCACATATACTGGGCTACAATACTTGTTTGCAAGTCTATTGCTACACAGAGGTGAAGCGAAATCGATGGGTGGTGAGACTCTTGAAGTTGCTAAGGGAAAATTACTAGTTCAGTGGTTATTAAAGCACCACATTGGAAAGAATGTAGTATTGGCAAAAATTCAAACAAACCCGGCTATTACTTCAACCACCCAGATAAAAGCCGCTAAATTTTATTTTAGAGAACCAAGGACAGAATGGAGTGAGGTTTCCCTTATCGAGGCAAGAAAATCATTTTCAAATTACTGGACCGTAGCAATTCCTGTAAAAAATATTAAGTTAAAGACAGAGAGTGACATTGCCGAATTATCATCAACAAATGATCAATATCTAGTAATTGTTGATAATAAAATTTTTATAGAGACAAACATAAACCGAATTGCGAAAGACCAGCCAATACCCTATCGAAAGTTAAGTCGTGAATTATTTTCATTCAACAGCTCCTATGCAGACAGCGGACAGTGTGTGACTTGCCAAGGACTTGGTGAAATAATGTCTGTCGACGAAAAAAGCATCTTTATTAATTCAAAAAAATCTTTGTTTAATGGTGGTTTATCAATACCAATTTCAAATGGACAATTTGTACATATGGGAACAGCAGGTTCATTTCTTAGGGGGTTATTAAAAACAAGAAATATCTCGTTCGACACACCGATAGAAAAACTACCCAAAGATCTAGTGAATATCATTCTAAATGGTTCAGGCGCAGAACTTGTGCCAGAAATGCGAAATGACAAGTCGGAATTAAAAAAACCAAAAAATCCTTTTAATGGACTACTACTAGAGATACTCGAAAGATCAAAAAGAACTAGCGGCTCAGCTGTAAAGATATTCTCTACTTTTGTAATTACTAAGCAATGCCCAAAGTGTGGAGGTAGTAGATACAATATTTCAGCTAGATCCTCAAATTGGAATGGAAAAAATCTAAGCGAACTTCTTCATAAATTGACCGTCAATGAACTTGCTGAATTATTTAATAAAAAATATTCTAGTAAAAATCATCATGACGAATTGCAGTACGTAAAGCCAATACTTACAATTCTAAATATTTATAAAAAATTAAATCTAGGATACTTACAATTGAGCCGAGCCAGCTCGACTCTAAGTGGTGGAGAGGCACAAAGATTAAAATTAGGCTTGATACTGGCCTTAGAAGTGCGAGATTCCCTATATATTCTAGATGAACCCTCAAGAGGCCTCCATACCAGAGATATAAATCAAATAATTGAGATTCTGCAATCTTGCAAAATAAATAATAACACCATTCTTCTTGTTGAACACCAAAATTCATTCATAAAAAATTCTGACTATGTAATCAACCTCGGACCAGAAGGGGGCTCTAATGGTGGATATTTAATTTCTGAATCAAAAACTTTAAACACAAAAAGAAATAATGAAACTTTAAAACTTTCCAAGTCATCAATACCTGTTGATAAATTTAAAATTAGTGTCTCGAACTTGTCTATTAACAACCTAAATGACATTTCTTTTAAGCTACCGGCCGGTCATGTTACTGCAGTTGTTGGCGTTTCAGGCGCTGGAAAATCAAGTGCGATTCTAAAAGGACTCGTACCTGCAGCAAAGATGAAAATTGATGGTGGAAAAAATAATAGATTTTGCAAAATACAATTGCCTACTGAAATTAAATTTGTGGAGATTGTAGGACAAAAGCTAGCGAGTCAAAACCGTAGAAGCATCGTAGCAACAACCT
>JAYUFM010000068.1:0-1748 GCA_043738715.1 bacterium
TAGAATAATTCGATTGGCAAGGTTAACCGCTTCTTCAATTAAATGAGAAACCATCACAATTGTTTTACCAGTTTCTTTCCATATTTTTAAAATATCACGATGCAGTTCAATGCTGGTTTGAATATCGAGAGCCGAGAAGGGCTCGTCCAAGAGTAATACATCAGTATTTACAGCAAGTGCACGAGCAATGCCTACACGCTGTTTTTGTCCACCGGATAGTTCTCTTGGATAGTTTTCCAAAAAATTCCCTAGTCCCATCATTTCAATATATTTTAAAGCTTCTTTTTTTAACTCAATTTTCGTTACATTATTTCCATCTAAATATTTCGGCAAACCTTGCAATGCAACTTCAACATTTTCATATACTGTAAACCATGGTAGTAATGCAGCATTTTGAAAAACCATTGATACGTTGTCAGGTTTTACGATTTGTCCACCAGTTGGTTCTTCAAGTCCTGCTATTAAATTTAAAAGGGTAGATTTACCACTACCAGAGGCGCCAATTATACAAACAAAATCGCCACTTTCAATTTCCAAATTCGTCTCATAAAGACCAATGTTTTTGAAAGAAACACCACGTGCGTCAGGTTCGTGTGCGTTAAATTCTTTACTAACATTTTTAAATGTAATTATGGGATTTTGCATATTATTCAAATTTAAATTTCTCAGAGTAATTTAACAATTTTTGCCAAACAAAAATATTAAGGATAGCAATAAAAATAACCATGACAATGATCGCAAGGAAAAATTCGCTTTGATTTCCGTTTACTGAACTTTGAACTAATAATCCTCCAATACCAAACAAGTCATCAGATGATGTTCCACCTTTTATATACGTATGAAGTACTTCTGCGACAATTGAAATGTTCCAACACTGTGCCCATGCAAGTATTGATCCAGTTACAATGTATGGAACAATTGAAGGAATAGTAATTGACCTTAAATGTCTTAATCCCTTAATTTGAAAAATTTTAGCCGCGTGTTTGACATCTTCTGGGATGACTCGTAGGCCTCCGACTAAGCTAAAAATCATTGTCCAGAGCATACTTAAAAAAAAGATAAAAATAGCTGCCCCATCAATAAAATGTGAACTAATAAACACAGTGATAATCACAGGAAAGAATGCAAGAACTGGAGCAGACTGTAAAATGTCGAATAGGGGAAGCAGGAACCTTTCCACAGTTTCATTTTTTGTAATCAGTATAGAAAGGGGAATTGAAAACACAAGGGCAAAAACAAACGCAATCAGAATACGAATAAAGGTTGCTCCCATTGCAAGGACTGTAGAATTAATTGACGAGGGGGAGATATTCAAATAATGCACCCCTGTAAAATATGAAGAGACAAGAAACAAAACAACTAGGATAACTGCAGGTACAAATACTAGGTGATAGATTTTTTGAGAACGAGATTTAGGATAGCTGAAATGAAAGTGATGTGAGCCTCGTTGCATGTGAGGATTACTGTGCGCAGGTTTAGACATTATTTTATTACTGGCCATTATAACATTATATTTATAAGTATCGCATTGCACAGGGAGATGGTTATAGTAGAATGGATAAGTTAACAAACTAATTTAAAAATATGTCAAACAACGATAATAACGATAATAAAGAACAAGCCGCCCCAGTAAATCCTGAGGTAGTCGAAAACATAGAGACAAAAGAATCTACTGAACATGCAGAATCAGAAGCACTACAAGAATCAATCAAGCGCGAACATGTCCGTGGAGCAGACAGTGATAACTC
>JAYUFM010000069.1:0-4957 GCA_043738715.1 bacterium
TCCAGTTGGAAGTTGATTACAGAGATTAAAAGTTTGCAAAGTAGTTCAAAGTACAATTTAGTCAAGTATATTAGACACAGTGACTCTATTTTAAAATTAATATAAGTTCGTTATAATGAAATTGTGGAAAAGATAGACCTATTTATTCATAATGGCGGATATATTTTTTCAGCTGCCCTCAGCTTTATAATTGGGATTTTTGTATTAGCACGAGGACCCAAGATTTTATTTCATCGTCTCTATTTTTTATCAAACCTAGGTTTTTCAATTTACGCGTTATTTTACATTTTAGGTACCGGAACTAACAATCCTGAATTGTCTAGGTTTTTCTTTATGTTTTCACTTGTTAATTTGTTCACAGTAACAACAAACGCTCATGCAGTTTGGGAATTTTTAGGTCTTGGAAAAAAATTTAAACCTGTTTGGATGACATTTTATATTACGGCTACTATTTTGCTTCTATTTTTTATTACAAACTCTCATTCTTTCTTACTATCTTCCAAGCCCTATTTGTACTTAAACAACTTTATAAATCCAGGAAATTTATATTGGTTATTTGTTGCATTCTTTTCTGTCGTTGCAGTGTTTTTCATCGGTACACTTTTTAAAAGATGGCTTTCGTCTGAAGGAAGCGAAAAAACACGTATAGCATACTTTTTTGTGGCTTTTACATGGGCATATTTTTCTGGATCAATTGCTTTTCTACCTATTTTTGGGATAAATGCAGATCCTGTATTTTCTGCCTTTGTCGGTATTCATGTAATTGTTTTAGCTTATGCGATGTTGAACAAAAAATTAATTGACTTACACATTGTTGCATCCAGAGCCATTACATTCTCTATTTTTACTGTATTAGGAGGACTACTTATAATCGCTGGAAACTGGTTAGGTAACTATGCATCTGTAAACGTGCCAGGTTTCCCCGCATGGATCGCACCATTAATTTCAGGTGTCGCAGTTGCAATTATTGGTTTTTTGGTGATGCGTAGATTACGTGAAGCTGATTTATTAAAGTATGAATTCATTAATAACATTAGCCACAAGTTTAGAACCCCTCTGACGCACATTAGGTGGCTTTCAGAAGAACTGCGTTAAGAGAATGACCAAAAGACCCGTGAGAGGGAAGTCGACCAGCTACAGTACGCTACAATGCGTTTGTTCGAACTCACAAACTTGGTCATAGATACAGCACAGGACACAAGTGTAGAAAGTGTCTATCACATAACACCTTTTGATATTACTGAATTAGTTGACGATATTGTTGAAAGTCATAAAGATCAAATTACAAGAAAAAAATTGGATGTACATGTTGAATATCAGCCAAATCTACAAACTATAAATGCTGACAAAACTCGTTTGCGATTTGCTGTTCAAATTATTTTTGAAAATGCTATTGTCTACACCCCTGAGTCAGGTAAAATTATTGTTAAAATTGGTTTCGATTCTGCAACAGATACATTCAATTTTACTATTAAAGATAGCGGAATTGGTATTGCAAAAGAGGATATACCCAATTTGTTTAATAAGTTTTTTCGCACTACAAATGCAAGACTGGCTGACACTGAAGGAATGGGCATAGGTCTTTATATGGCTAGAAAGATTGTACTGAAACACAATGGAGAAATAAAGGTATATTCTGAGGGTCAAAATATGGGAACTTCGTTTAACTTTACAATACCGCAACAATCGTAGTATCTTTATACCAAGTAATATTAAATTATTTACAAAAAACAAATCAAATGGGAAAAATTAAAGACTTTTTTACAAAAATTGCGCTAAAAAAACAAATTGGGCACTTGCCACCTGCACAACAAGAAGCGATTGTTAAAGCTGTTCAAGAAAATCCAGAATTCTTTCAGAATATATCGAATGAGATCGAACACAAGCAAAAGCATGAGAACAAATCTCAGATGGAGGCAACAATGGAAGTTATGCGAAAATATCAAGGAGAAATGCAGAAGATTTTGATGGGCGGAGGTAAATAAAAAAGCTGTACCCTTACAGAGAACGGAATAAGTCCTTCATTTGAAAAACTCAAAATGAGGGACTTTTCCTTTGACTCGAAAACCTTACGGTTTTCTCCATCAGATCTCTTCCAGGGTACAGTTTTTTTATTTACTAGTAGTACTGCCTGATTAGATCAACGTGCTCTGAATATGTTTTGCTACAGTGAAATTTGCCTTTTTTATCATTAAAATAGTAGATGCAAGGTGTTTTGATAGGGTTCAAGGCAGCTAATATTGCCCCAACTGAAGGATTTGCAATAGGAGTTGGAGGAAGACCCTCATGAAGATAAGTGTTGTAAGGAGATTTGATATATTTATCTATTGGCTCAACGTCAGGCCACCATTCTTTTGTTTTCCCTGTGTTTGCTTTTGCATATTGAAGTGTTGCGTCAACCTGCAGTCTCATGCCAATAAAAATTCTATTCCAGATAATTCCAGAAATTAAACGCATGTCTTTGTTTCCAATAGTTTCTCGTTGAATTATTGATGCAATATTCAAAGCCTGATCCATGGGCACTATTTTAGATGTTGTAGTCCCATAATGTGTGGCTACATTCTCGATAAAACTCTTGTTAATGAGGGTTTGGACATCAGCAGGTGTCATTTGGTCAGTTACGTAATATGTGTCAGGAGAATAAGTACCTTCAGGAAGGGGAATATAGGCATCTTCTGTAATCGAAGTAAACTGTTTCTTTTCTTTTTCACTCCATCCTAATGATTTTGCGAATACTCCTGCTACTTGTTCTTTTCTCATACCAGAATTGATAGTAACAAGTTGACCACGAACCCCAGCCACACTTGCAATGTTTTGATACCAAGGTGCCTCAGCAATAGCAGTAACTGCTGATTTCAACGTTTCCCATACTGAATCAAAGATTCCAGACACACTGGCCGCCATTGGTGAACTTGTTCCTTCTAAATAATTATTAACTTCATCTTTTTCAACAATAATTTTATTGTACGGGTCTACTGTAATTGGGAACTGATCAGCAACTGGTTCAGACGGTTTTATTTTTTCTGGTACTGATTCTTGCTGGTGCTTTATTGATAAAATATAAAACAATGGCAACGATGAAATGATTAATACAAATAAAAAGACAACCAATAGGTATCTTCTTTTGTTACTAAATTTTAAAGGTTTTTGATACATATCATAATAGTTTAAACATATCAGGCAGGACTTTCTTCAAATGGTAAATCAATACGTAACAAGTATACCAAACATGGATACAGTTTCACTAGCATATTCAATTCTATTGTACCTATTTTAAACTGAAAACCGCTCCCTATGTAGAGTAGCGGCTGTTTCTTTTGGAGATTTGTAGGTCTCACCGAACCTCAGTGGACATAGTAAATTTATTTAAATAATTTAATTTGCTAAAGGTTCAAGTAATGTCGCAGCAATTCTATCAAGATTCTTCCTTCCCCCCTTCGAACTAAGGCGATAATAGGCAATTTTCAATTCGTAACCTTCAAAATCTTCATATCTAATATCGATTTCTACTAACTCCTCACTAACCAATAGCGACATATCGTTGTAGAAACTCGGCCCATCTATCCACCCTCTTTTCAATTTTTCCATACTCTTTTTTATATCGCGACCCTGCTTCCAATGAGGGGTCAAGATATCAAGATATTCGTACCGGTGTACTGATGCTTTGCCTAGGGTTAGCAAGGCGATTATCAGGACAATGGCCCCGATAACAATCGAGACGATGTTTGTTTCCATATTTTTCTGGGCTAACTGTAAAATAGTAATGTGTTTTTGTCCAATGCTCGACACTATTAAAAACATATTTTTGTGCTATTATCATTCAACTATGGCAAAACTATCCATCGGAATTGTTGGTTTACCAAATGTTGGAAAATCGACATTATTTAATGCGTTGACTAAAAAATCAGTACCTGCAGAAAATTACCCTTTCTGTACTATTGATCCATCAGTTGGAATTGTTCCGGTTCCTGATGAACGTTTATATAAATTGGCTGATTTTTCGCAAACTGAAAAAACGGTTCCCGCAGTTATCGAATTCGTGGATATTGCAGGTCTAGTTAAAGGAGCATCTGAAGGAGAAGGTCTAGGAAACCAGTTCTTATCCCACATTCGTGAAGTAGACGCAATTTCCGAAGTGGTAAGAATTTTTGAAGACGGAAATATCATTCATGTACACGGGAAGGTAGATCCGATAAATGACATTGGTGTTATTAATCTTGAATTAATTCTAGCTGATACATCTACAGTTACAAAGCGTCTAGGTAGTTTAGAAAAAGATGTAAAAAAAGGTGATAAATTGGCAATCCGAGAAAAAGAAGCCTTAACTAAAATTGCAGCTGGTTTAGAAAATGAAAAGCTTGCTCGTGAAGTTGAATTGATACCAGAAGAACTAGAAGCCACAAAAGGGCTAAGTCTTTTAACGATGAAGCCAATTATGTATATCCTAAACCGTAAGGCAGGGAGTGTGAATTTGGATGATGAAGCAACAAGGGCCGATGGGCGATTTGAAAAATTAATGCAATTCTTCAAAGAGAGAAATGCAATGTGGACCATAGTTGATGCTGGCGTTGAACACGAATTGAAAGATCTAGAAGGTGATGAGAAAGAAATGTTTAGAAAAGAACTTGGTGCAAAAGATGACGGTATCAATGCACTTATTAAAAAAGGTTATGAATTATTGAACCTTGAAACATATTTTACAACTGGAAAGGTTGAAACTCGCGCTTGGACAATTGCAAAAGGATCAACTGCACCGGTTGCTGGAATGGCTATACATACTGATTTTAAGGAAAAATTCATCCGAGCTGAAATTATTTTTTGGTCAGACCTTTTAAGTGCTGGTTCATTTGCAGTCGCTCGTGAAAAAGGTTTAATGAGAACAGAGGGGAAAGACTACATTGTTAAGGATGGAGATGTTATAGAGTTTAAGATTTAAATAAATGATTGTAATATCTTT
>JAYUFM010000070.1:0-4945 GCA_043738715.1 bacterium
TTGATGGTGTCACCTTGAGTGATGTCTGTTTTACTTGGGACACATGTGACAGATACCGGATTGAATACATTAACTGTACTACACTGTGTCCAGCCTCCGTGGTTGGTGTTGCTGTTGTTTGCGGTGTAGTTGTCGACGATGGCGGTATACATCGTTTTTACACCAGGGGTTGTGTACACTTTTGGAAGAGCTGTACTCTGTGGAGAGTGAGCCCAATCTGGTTGATCAGTTGGGTTATACCAGTAGTATGTGTAATTACCTGTACCTCCTGATGGTACCATGCTCCAATTGACAGTGTCTCCTGTGGTGACATTTTTTGAAGTGGTGGTACACGCAGCGATTGAGACAGGATCGTAAAGATAGAAAGGTACTTTATAGACAAAATTTTCAACTCCGGTGATACTTCCAAAATTTCCATCGGATCCATATTGGAAGAGAGTACTCAAAGTATACCAATATTGTCCGGTAGGCCAATTCCAACCTGTAGCTGTATTTGTTGAGAACGAATGATAATCCGTGTATATCATATGGACATCTGTGAGTGATAATTTGTAGTAAATTGGATTAGCACCAGTTAGAGCGTTCCCTGCAGAATTCTCTAGCCATGAAGAAAATTGAGCTAATTCAGGAATATTCAAACATCTCTGATCTGACATAACACCTGACAAAGGAATGGCCTCGCCTTTTGTCCACCAGGGCTTGTATGGGTTATAAATAGTCAAACCTAATCCTCCCCCGATACCTGCAACATAAGCATAAGTATTAAGATAACCAACAGCTCTAACTTTTGGTGTATAAATAAAAGAACTCGAGACAAGAGTGAGTGCAATTAAGAGGCTCATCAAAAGATTTCTTTTATTTTTATTTCCTACGTAGCGAACTATAAGGAATATAATAAAAAGAATAATAACTAAGCTAATTACAAAAATAATCCCCTTCATTCCCTGAAAAATACCTCCACCGAAAGATTTACTATCAATTTGTTGTTTAATTCCTTCATCTGGAATAGTTTCAGATGATAAATATTCTGACAGAACCTGGTCACCTTTCACTATGGAAACTTTAACCCGAACAGTCTCAGCGTCCTGATTTACAGGCACAGAAACCTCAACATTACCAAGTGCTACGTTAAAATTAGCGCTCGATGTTGCACTTCCAATCTCGCTGTTTAATTTACCATCATAAACCGAAACTTTTATTTCAGCTCCGTCAATCTGTGGACTCTTTCCAGTCATGATGTCTTGCGGAGCGCCACTGTATCCAACATTCACTTTTAGAGTATCTCCATTTAAAAGACTTCTTGCATTAAAGTTTGCACCTTGAATAGTAGCGCCAATTCCTGGAATAATATAACGCATTTCAAGTAGAGGACCCCGGTCTAAGCCTTTTTCATCTAAGAAATGCAAATCTGCAACGTACACACCGGAATTATTATTGTTTGTATATGGCGCAATGGAAAAAGTGTAAGATTTTTGTGATTCGATAGTGACGGTAGTTTTATCCTCTGATTTCAGTGACTTACCTGATGACGCTCGCTCATAATAATTAATATGAGGAGTAATCTTAATTGCGTTAGCAGTAGGGTTGAAAAGAGTCACGTTCATAGAGGCTGTGCTCGTAGAATAAATTGTTGGCCCTGATTGTAATGCAAACTTATCCTTGTTAACTTGTAGGAAGGAATCCTTGACCAGCATCATTGTAGCTCCTCCTTTTACTTCATTTATAACCGCATCTCCCCAACCTAAAACAAATCCAGCGATTAATCTGGCCTCAACTCTTAGTCCTAATTTTTTCCCACCAATAGATTCAGGTATTTTGTATGTGAATGGTATTTCATTAGAAGATCTCTGTTTGATTAAAAAAGGCCCAGCGTGCTGTACATCATATATTGCATTAACGGTTGATGAGCCAACTTTTTTTGCTAATCCATCTGGTCCAGAAAGAGAAATGTCGAAATAGACATCTGACTGGTCTGCATCAACTTTGCTTAAGATGACAATTTTTCCAGTTACAGTATCTCCAGCAGTATAAGTGTCCGAGTCTAGAGTTACCTTACCAACATATATTGGACTAGTTTCAACCCTAACTATATTTTCTGCTTTTCCACTTGTTCCATTAGGAATAGAAACGGGTTCTACAGTTCCTGGCGGATTGTCTTTAGGGATTGCCGGTGTAACGTCTAGTTTTGGAAAGTTTGAAGTATCAAAATCAGCGGGTTTTGAAGCCGCATTCACCAAAACTGGAACAGAAAATAAGGCTAAGAAAACAAAAGGAACTAGTATTTTTTTAAACATGGAAATAATTAATCAGCACTTGTAATGAATTTATTATAGCAACACAAATCCCCTTTTGGTTTTACGTGTGGGGATAAGTAACTGAAAAAGAATTATATATAAAAACTATATATAATAATTATTATTTTGAATCTGAGATTTTCAAGATAAAATTAAATTGTTTTTCAGAGACAGGTTGAACAGACAAACGTGAACCTGTTTGAAGTAGTACCATTCCTTCCAATGAATTTTCCCTTTTTAACTGACTGAGTGTTATCGGATTACTAAATTTCTTAACAAAAGTTACCTCTGGTGAATACCAGATAGGATTTTGATCCGATGATTTTGGATCGTAGTGTTCGTCTTTTTTATCTTGTGCAGTCAAATCAGGCTTTGCTGTCGCACTGATTTTTCCAATGCCAACAATCGCTGTAGGGTCAGAACTTGAATGGTAAAAAAAGAATTCGTCACCAACACTCATTAAGTCTCTCATAAAGTTTCGAGCTTGATAATTACGAATACCTGTCCATCGAGTTTTTTTATCCATAGCAAAATCATCAATTGAATAGCAAGATGCTTCAGATTTTAACAACCAATACCTTTTTTCAGTTTTTTTAATCAAGTTTGATTCCATCTTTTTGAATTTTTTCTACAATATTTCCAAAATCATGAGAAGCCATGATAATTACAACGTCTCCTCGTTTGACGACCTTTTTAAATTGTTCGTATAGCACTTCAATAGGTTGTCCTTCATATATATAGACCTGATCCTGCTTTTTTCCATTATTTAAGAAATGCTGATTAATTGCTTTTCCATTAATAAAATTAGCTGGATTTTCACTAGTCATTGCTGGAATATGGAACATTACAGTGTCTGCAAACTCAGAAAAAGCATCAGCATACGGTTTTTCAAACAAATGACTGCGGCTTGTAGCAGATCGGGGCTCAAACAGTGCAACTATTCTACGATTTGGGTATCTTTGTTTAATGCCAGATAAAGTAAGAGTTACTGCAGTTGGGTGATGTGCGTAATCATCTATGACAGTGACTTCGTTTTCTTGAAAAACCAATTCTTGGCGCCTCTTCATTCCTTTAAAAGTTTTAACAGCTTCAAATAATTTAGCTGGCGGTATACCTTCATTTAATGAAACTGCACAAACAGATAGGATATTTAGAATATTATATTCTCCAAAAAGAGACGTCTCCATTTTCATTATTTTTTCTCCGGCAACGACCAGGTCAAATTCTTGACAATCTTTTTCTAAATTTATTTTAATATTTTCTGCACGCACTGTGTTTTTTTCACCGAATCCATACGTAATTACTTTTGCACTTGAATGCTGTTGTAAAAATTCTGTAGAACCAGTATCACCTTGTAACACAACAACACCGTCCTTGGGAACTTCTTCGACAAGAAGCTCGAAGGCAGTTTTGTAATCTTCCATAGTTAAATACAAATCGGCATGGTCATATTCTACAGATGTAATAATAACCGCATGAGGCCTATAATGAAGAAATTTTGGGCCACGATCAAAAAGGGCTGAATTGTATTCGTCTCCTTCACTAATAAAATACTCGCTCATTTCATGGTGTGCATGTTGACTTATCATTCCTGCAGAAAAACTTTTTCCATTGTTATTAATTACACCACCAATCATATAACCCGGCTTTCTATTTGCAGTTTCAAAAACATAAGCTAGGAGACCTGTTGTAGTAGTCTTTCCATGAGTACCCGCAACAACAAGAGATTTGCGGTCTTTGATAAAAAATTCGCCTAGTGCTTCTGCAACTGACATATGTGGGATTTTCCTGTCCTGTATTGCACGAAATTCAATATTGTCGTGACCGATAGCATTTCCTACAATTACCAATTCATCATCTTTTAAATGATCGACATTATAACCATCATAATATTCATCGGTTGCTGACATTACTACATCTCGCATTGGAGGAAAGCACATACTGTCCGTTCCTCTTACATGAAAACCAATTTCTTTAAAAAGTGCCGAGACTGTGGCCATTGCCTTGCCACACGCTGCCATAATGTAGACTTTTTTATTTCTCAGGACTTGCGGAACATCAACTTTTGGACGAGGTTTAATTCGGATTTCAGCAGGATCTGTGTGGGCAGTTTTTTCAGAAATATACTTTTTTGCTTTTTCTCGCATTTTGATTTTATTTTAATTATTTATGCCAAGTATATTCCATGAGTGTGGCTTTTTCAACCTAGGTTATTTCCCTACCGAAAACTCTCAAATACTGCTATATTCAATATACAAAGTCATGAAAAACTCATCCAAAACTACTGCCCCGAAGAATTCAAGTGTAAGCACAAATAAAGCATGGGATGTGTGCGTTATTGGTGGTGGCCCAGCAGGCATGATGGCAGCTGGACACGCCGCTAAGAATGGATCTTCAGTTATTCTATTAGAAAAGAATTCTGGACTAGGAGCAAAACTGTTAATAACTGGTGGTGGTCGATGTAATGTAACAAACAATGAATTAGATGTGCGCGCGTTTTTAAAGAAATACAAAGAAAATGATAAATTTTTGTTTTCAGCTTTTTCTCAATTTAGTGCAAAAGATACCTTAGAATTTTTTAATAGTCGTGGTGTACCGACCAAAGTTGAAGCCGAGGGTCGAGTTTTTCCTGAAAGTAACAAGGCCGAATC
>JAYUFM010000071.1:0-4909 GCA_043738715.1 bacterium
TGATAAACTTCTTTGGGTTTTTATTAAATTCGGCTTCTTCTAAGATTAGAATGTTTGAAACCGTTTTTTGATGTTCGCTTGCGATGGCCTCGGTAATGTCCTGAATTTTTTTGATAATAGTTTTTGGAGTGATACCATGTTTTTTATTGTATTCCATCTGCACTGTTCGACGACGATTGGTTTCTCCAATAGCACGCTCCATCGAACCAGTAATACTGTCAGCATACAAAATAACGTGACCATCTACGTTTCTTGCGGCACGACCAATAGTTTGAATAAGAGCTGTTTCTGATCGCAAAAATCCCTCCTTATCTGCATCCAAAATTCCAATAAATGAAACTTCAGGTAAGTCTAAACCTTCTCGGAGCAAGTTTACTCCTACAAGTACATCAAATTCCCCTTTTCTAAATTCAGTTAAAATTTGAATTCTTTCCAATGTTTCAACATCACTGTGAACATATTTAGTTTTAATATTTCTTTCCTTTAAAAATTCAGTTAAATCTTCTGCCATTTTTTTGGTCAATGTCGTGGCAATGGCACGTTGATTATTTTTAATCACCTTTTCTGCTTCGTTTATAAAGTCAAAAATCTGTCCAGTGTAACCTTCGCTTGAAATAATAGGTCTTACCTCTAATTGTGGATCGATTAAACCAGTCGGACGAATAATTTGCTCTGCCACTACAGAACTGTGTTCTTTTTCGTATTTTCCTGGTGTGGCTGTTGTATATAAAACTTGTCCAACTTGTTGTTCAAATTCTGTAAATTTTAAAGGACGGTTGTCTGCAGCTGAAGGTAAACGAAAACCAAAATCAATTAAATTTTTCTTTCTCGAAGCGTCCCCTGCGTACATTCCACCAATCTGAGGAACTGACACATGGGATTCATCAATCACAGTTAAAAAATCAGGTGACCCGTCCCCATTATGAGGAAAATATGACAATAGTGTATCTGGTGCTTCACCGGCTGCTTTTCCAGAGAAATGTCTAGAATAGTTTTCAATACCGTTGCAATAACCAACTTCACGAATAAGAGCAAGGTCATAACTACCTCGTCGTTTCAATCTGTCAGCCTCTAGAATTTTACCTTGTGCAGTCAATTCTTTTAATCGTGCATCTAATTCTGCCTTAATGTCTTTGATTGCTCTTTCTCTTTCGTCTTTTGGAGTAATAAAATGTTTAGCTGGGAAAAGGAAAAAAGAATCGATGTCACCTATGATTCGGCGTGTTATCGCATCAATCTGAGTTATGTTTGATATACCTATGCTATCAAAAGTGATTCGGTAAATTGTGCGCTCGTTCACAGGCATAATTTCCATTGAATTTCCTATTGCACGGAAAGTTCCTGGATTAAGGTCGGCTGAGGTTCTGGTAAATTGAACTGCAACCAATCGTCGAATTAATTCAGCACGATCAATTTTTGAGCCACGTTCCAATTTCATGTTTACTTTTTCATATTCAACAGGAGAACCTAAACCGTAAATACACGAAACTGACGCGACAATAATCACATCTTTACGTGTCAGCAAGGCCTGTGTTGAAGCGTGGCGCAAGCGATCGATTTCCTCGTTAATCTGTGCCTCTTTTTCTATATAAGTGTCCGAATGTGAAATGTAGGCTTCTGGCTGATAGTAATCGTAATATGAAACAAAGTAGTGGACAGCATTGTGTGGAAAAAAGTCTTTATATTCCTGTGCCAACTGAGCTGCCAACGTTTTGTTGTGTGCAATCACCAATGTCGGCTTGTTAATTTGTTGAATCACATTTGCTACAGTAAAAGTTTTTCCGGAACCAGTCACTCCTAAAAGGGTCTGGTTTTTGTTGCCAGCCTTAAGACTTTTTACTAATGTCTCAATCGCCTTGGGTTGATCCCCCGCAGGTGTCATTTCTGTCGATATTTGGAAAATTGATGATTTATTTTTATCGCTCATATTTTGCATATTTTACATACTATTTAGCACCCTCGGAATCCGCTTTTTTGACCATTGTAACATACAGGCGCAAGTACTCTTCTTTGAACTCGAAAAAACGCTCTTCATATATAGCCTTCCTGATTTCATCAACCAAATGGATTATAAAATACAAATTGTGAATACTGGCCAGGGTTCCTGCAAGCATTTCCTTTGCATGTGTCAGGTGCGACAAATATGCACGTGTATAATTTTTACATGTATAGCATTCACAGCCTTCATCTATTGGGGTAAAATCATCACGATATTTTTTATTTGCAATATTTATTTTTCCGTATTTTGTAAACAAAGTCCCCGTTCTACCATTCCTAGTTGGCAAAACACAATCAAAAAGATCACAGCCATTTTCTACTGCATCAAACAAATCCGCAGGCTCTCCTATACCGAGGAGGTGTCTTGGTTTATTTTCAGGCAATATTCCATTTACCCATTTCACTGCACTACCCATGTCTTCTTTGGCAAATGAACCACCAATACCGTATCCATCAAAATCCATGGCACCTAATACCTTGGCACTTTCTTTTCGTAGATCTTCATGTCGTCCACCTTGGACTATTCCAAACAGTGCTTGTTTCGAAGCGTTTTCAGTCGAGCGATGATAATCCAAACATGTCTTTGCCCATCTGTGTGTTCGATCAAGAGATTTTGCTTGATACGCATAAGGCTCTTGTGGTGAGGTACATTCATCAAAAGCAAAAATCATATCCGCACCAATATCATTTTGAATTTGAATTGATTTTTCAGGCGTAAAATAATGAACTGAACCATCAATTATAGATTTAAACATGACACCGTTTTCATCGACTTTTGCAATATTCATTGCAGGATCATCAATAGTTGCACTAGGTAATATTTTTGGATCGTCTTTTCCTGCTACAAATTTTGTAATATTTTTTCCATATGCGGCCCCTAGTGAAAAAGCTTGAAATCCACCCGAATCAGTCATTGTAGGGCCCGACCAATTCATAAATTTTCCTAATCCCCCTGCTGTTTTTATTACCATTTCCCCAGGCTGTAAATACAGATGATACGTATTAGCAAGTACTACCTGAGCGCCAAGATCCTTTATCATTTCAGGCGTAATTCCTTTCACAGTTGCTTTGGTTCCCACAGTCACAAAAGCCGGTGTCTGTATTTCACCATGAGGCGTCACAATCGTACCAGTTCGACCTAAGGCATTTTTTATTTTTTTATGAATAGTAAATGAAATTGGTAGATTTGTGTTTTTTGAGGAATTTTGCAAAGTATTTAGTTTAGGGTTTTCCTGCATCTGTGTAATCTAACATATTCTTTAAATTTATGAAAAATAATGAAAAAGTGCCCGGCGCGTCGCGCCGGGCACTGAAAACCGTCCTTATACCGCATCCACTTTCTTTCTCTTTTTCCTTGGGCCATTTCTTTTCATGTTCGGATTTGACGATGGGTCAATTATTAACCCGACAGAGAAGAATTCTCGAACTTCCCCATAAGTGATAACACAAATTGGAAAATCAAACCCCAAACCACACTTGTCACACCTCATGTTATTTTTCAATTCGTCACCATTTTTTAGCCTAAAAATCCCACCGCATTCGTGACCATGGATTCCAGCTGGGACGGACCTTTGCAAAGTCACATCCCTAATAATAGTGACGGGGATTTCATCATCCTCTCTAGAATGGCGCGCCAAATAATCCATACCTTTTTCACGATCAACTGTGACTTTTGGTTCTAGCAAATATCCCTTACCACCTGGAAGCACAATGGGTTCGAGGGGTACAGCATTTTCAAGCATGAGAACCACATCACTGATTAAATTTCCTGGGTTCCCAACATGCTGTGCGATTGCAGAAATTGTAAATTGCAACATTCCATCAAGCCAACCTGTTGCATCAAAATTCATTCCTTTGCTGTCAAACACAATAAAGGGTCCCCACTTGTTAATTGGTTCTTTTGACCCACCTACATTTTTCTTTGAGCAAAATTTAGCGAACTTTATCCTCTTTGGAAAAAAACATGCAACCGTCAGAAGGGCGAGGATTACAGCATTTTCGTGGGCTGAAAGCTTGTTAATGATTTTTATTCCAATTCCCAACCGCTGTACCATTGCGATCCACAGCCTCGCCACAGCAGTCCTCTGTTCTGCAGTATATTTAATCATATTCATTGTCTCCCTTTTGTTGAATTTTTGAAATTTAGTTTTGGAGGTTCTTCTAATCAAATCATACCTATAAAAAGCTTCAGCGCAAATTATATAAATAATTATTAAAACAAAATGAAAGAGCACCGATCGTTCAAGACGACCGGTGCTCCAGGGTGAAATGGGTGAAAGTTCCTCAGACCAACCACGGATCGACCGGGGTCGGTAGAAGCCAATTGAGTTCCTTTCGGAAAAAGATTGAAAGTGCGATGGGCAGAATCATTTTCGGCGCAGTCTGATCGAGATAGTCTGCAACGTCGAAATGAATCTGTGCCAAGAAGCTGAAGAGGCCTTTGACGGCCGGAATTTCCGTGAAGAGCGTTGTGAGGATCGCAATTGTGCCCCCAAGCATGATGAGGAACGCAACTGAACCACACGCGGCGCGGAACGTGGAGACTGACTGAGTTTTTTGAGACATATAGATATAGATAGAACAATGATTTCGAGACAATTCAATCAAGACGATGATTTCGTCGAGAAGGGTCTAATATTAGAATAACATGAATATTACCTGTGGTCAAGTTAAAATATGGCTCTGCTTAGCCTTATTTATTAGTACCGCTTAAAGTACTTGTCGCGGTACTGGTTGCATTCTTTGATACAGACTTTGAAACATCTTGTATTTCTTTTGGAATATACGTAGCAAATTTCTTTAAAAATCCTAACAAATTAACTGTGTCAGTGGTACGATCAGGACTCTTTAGAATAACAACTGCAATGGTTCTATCACCTCCTTTCAACAAAGGTATATTAAATAGAGCAAC
>JAYUFM010000072.1:0-1716 GCA_043738715.1 bacterium
TGAAAAATTGAACTTTCTCTGTTGCTAGTTTTTTGCCTGGGCTATATTGAGTATTAAGGGGTTTCCGCACAATCCAGTTATTTTTAGCCTCGGATAAAATATACTCTGAAACATTACTTGAATGGCTGACCACACTGCTTCTTCGTCTGCTCTGTTTTTTAGTTGAATTTGGTCTGATAAAAGGTGTTTGCAGGTTTTCACGCTCGTCTTCCGATATGCAGGCTAATGATTTTTCATCTTCCAACTTTTCAACGTCGTCCATGCTCTGGCATTCCATCAATATTTTCCTACTACTGCCAGCTATCGAATTTAGATGAGGAGCTGGCATCATCTTTGGAAAAACCATCCATGAATTATCGATTTTACTCTTACTTTTGGAATCTTGATAAGGTTGACTTATTTCTTTCGTCAATTGGTTAATGAAATTATGATACATTTTCTCCTTCGCTTGAATTTTAAACCAACTAGGTTTTGGTCCGCTTTTTGATGTCTTTTTTTGAAGTTTTTTAATAATTCTTTGGAGTGAAAATCTTACAGGCTGATTTTCAACTGGTTCTATAAGCTCACCAGGTATTTTAATAGTTTGAGCGCTCTGGTGAATGTCAGTCGACGACTGCGATTTATTTTTTAAAACCTGCTTCAACTCCAATTTGAAAGTAGAACTTGATGGAGTACTTATTGGTGTGTAAGCATTAGAATGATATTTGATAGGTGTCTGGTAATACTTACTTTTTAAGATTCCTGAAGGACTATAATTCTGTTTTTGAAAATTGGGTAAATCTGCAAGCTCCGTCCAATTTGGTTGAACTGGTAATTTACAATGCACTAGTTGATTAGAATTGGGAAGGAGTAAATTCATTAGCTTATTTCGAGTATTTTGACCTATTTTCATTATTTCTGCTGATTTCAATAATTTTGGTGATTTGCTTACATGAGGAATGTTATGAAATGAAGACCGAAGTGTGTTTAACTTTGGCATATTCACATCATTGTTTCGGACAAATGAATTTGCCGATTGTTGGTTGGTCGAGGTTGACTCTATCTTGATAACATCCATTGCTTGGAATCTGTTAAAAGAGTGTCGCCTGCTTTCATGAGGACGTTGATGAATTAAATCAGTTGATTTCCACACAAAATTACCGCGATATTTCGATGGTTCATTTGCATCACGCTTTTTTAACAAGGGTTGCTTCTTGGCTTTCATGTCGTCGTGATTAGTGTCTGGTTGATTTTTTATGCGACGCAAGTGCATCTTTGTTGTAGTATGTAAGCTTAGATCTTCTTTCTTCTTAACCCCTAGATGTCGACTCGGTACTTTTTTAATGGAATGAAATATGTTGCATTCAGATATCTTCTTACTGAAATCGAGCTTTTGAGAATGCTTAGAGCCATCATCTCTTTTATCTCGAATGAAGTTTTCTTGGATGTAATTCAAGGGTCCGGAAGTAAAATTTTTATCCGCTTTTCTTTTTACTATGAAGTTGGGAATTGGGACAGTTAGAATTGCTTTGTTATCCATTAATAGAGGCTTCGTAAACAGCTCATTTTTATCATCCATAATAAGCTCTAAGCCCAAATTCAAAAGATCTTTGCTTTTTCCGATCTTTTTTACAGCTTCTTTAACAAGAGTAGACCGTCCGCAACCCATTGATAATTATTTGTAGGCTTACAGTCTACGAACTTTTATATGGATATTTCAAAACTCAAACTAGTAGC
>JAYUFM010000073.1:0-4822 GCA_043738715.1 bacterium
ATATTCTGCATTGCTAAACAAAAAAGATTGGTTGATGACTTAGTCACGGCAATCAATACTGGAAACGATGCAGATTACGGCAGACTTATGGGTTATCCAGCTACTGCAATAGAAGCGTATATAAATAAAACTAGTACCACCAAATACGATACCGATAGATTATTCAACTTTGCTTTTTCACAACAAAATCATATAGAGGAAATGAAAACTGTTACTAGGTGGAAAGACGCTATTAAAAAACATGCACCTGAGCTTTACAGGGAAGTCTATATTGTTGGAATGTGATATAATTTTGCTATGGAAAAATTCCCAACAGATGCCCAAATAAGTCCTCAAGAAACGAATAGTGGCGCATCTATAGAATCTCCAAATGAACGCGAAGTTTTGCTTAAACAAAAAATGGCTGAATTAAACGAAACCACAGATCTTCTTGGCCTGGAGATAGAGCCTGGGATCAAGGAAACCGTAGCATATCTTAATCTTTTAGGAATAGAAACATCCTCTTCTTGCGGAGGCCATGATGAAGAAGACAGTGCCTCTTTACCATATGTTCAAGGTCATGCCAAAAATGAGCCATTATACAGATATGTAGGCGAAGATGAAATAGTAAAGGCAAAGCTGACTAAATATGGTCTGAAAAAGAAAAATGAACTTTTTTCAAATCAGCAAGCCGAGGAAGAATACTACTCTCAAATAGATCAGGCCGAAGAATCGCCTGAATATGTAGAGTGGTATGCCAAGAATGCTCCTTTAGAAAAGCAAGCAGAATCAATGGTTGCCGAATTTAACGAAACAAACCCAGAATACAAGCTTCATACAGTTCCGCACTATCCAGGCTACAGAGTCGAAGTGGATTTTGGTTACGAAAGAAATAACGATATAGGCAAGGAGCAAGTTAAGGATCTTGTATCAAAGGCGCAGAAAACGTTTAAAGAATTTGAAGCTTTCTTGAAAAATAAATTTCTTGTGGGATAGGTCTAATTTCTAATCTATAAAAAAGAAGACATATATGGGATTTGAAACACCAACAATTCACAGCCCCGAAATACCCTCTTTTTCTGGTGTGATGGAGGAGTCTTCCTCTCGGAAGGATTTCTATGAAAGCACGCTAGCGCAGGATGTTGAAATACCAGGTTTTCCTACAACACCATTAGTTGCTGAATGGAAGCTTGGTTTTGGTGAAGGCACCTTGCGTGGAATGAAACTATCCATCAAGCGAAAAGAGGGAGATTGTGATTGCTTAGTTGAGATAGCGGTTGATGATAGATGGGATGGAACCACGGAAGAGAAAGATAAAAAACCTCATTACTTTGATGTCTTTCATCGCTTTGTCCATCGAGACAAGATGACTGATGAGGAAAAGAAAGTATCTGGAATCGGTTCATTCGCATTGCAACAGGTTGAAAATGCTCTCCGTTCTGTCTCGGGGCCTAATAGTCCTAAAGAAATTGCCATGTTGGCAAACCAGCCTGACGTGATGCGTTTTGCGGAGAAAAACGGATATGAAATAATCAACGAAAGACAAAAAAATGATTTTGCAGTTTTTATGAAAGAATCAGAAGCACACAAAAACGATCCTGCTTTTATAGAAAGGGGAATATTACCTCACTTCAGACTTGTGAATCTGCAGGTAGATACTCCAGGGGGACCACAATATGTGACCGAGAGAGTTATAGTTAATATGGACATGCTCCGAGAATATTGCGATATGAAAAAGCCTGGTTTTGAAAAATATGCACATCTCCTTGAAGAAAATGATGAAATTGAAAAAATAACAGAAAGAGTATCAAATCCTGGGTATGCTCTCCTTGAGATGGATATAGATGATTACACTCATCGAAAAGAGGCAATGCGTTCTGACCAACCACACCCGTTTTTAATGGATTTTTATTTTAATAAAAATTTAGCGTAATAGAAAAGTGTAAAGCAAACGACAAAATAAATATCTAGCGGGATAGGTCTAATTAAAATTTAATACTGTATCTAAACACATTTCCACCTTCAGAAGTAGGGAGTTTTTCGGTAAGTCTTCCTCCATTCTTTTCAATAAGCTCTTTTGTAAACGTGTCTTTTTCTTCACATGTCACCACTATTTCTTTCAGTCCACTTTCCTTGACCTTTTCTAGGCCTAATTCAAAAATGAGTTTTTTATTTTGATCAGTGTCATAGTCAGGGTGGTCTATTACCCAGCCCAAATTACTTGAGAGTTCTGGTGAACTTCCTGAAGCCTTGTACCTGATCTGGAAAGAGCCAACGTATACTGAATCGTCCATAATTAACCAGTATTGTACTCGTCCGTTTTCTTTATCTTTCGACAAAGTGTCCCAACGTTTAATTTGATCTGTGAGGTTTGCGGATGAATAGTAGTCTCTACTCGGATCAACTTTACCGTGATCTTTTTTAGACATTACTTCTAAATATGAATCTTTGTGTTCTAGGGAAGGGTTTATAAGTTTAAGCATATGTCCTATATTGTAACATATGTTCACTACGCTGTTAAAAATTAATAACACCAAGTCACAACTCAGTGTTATTAATTTTGCATAACCAAGTGAGGTGTAAAAGCATTCAAACTAAAAAATCGTTCAAAATATGAGGCCTCCGCATCGCCCTTGAATGTGCAGGATAAGGGAATCGAACCCTTGTCTACTGCTTGGAAGGCAGTCATTCTACCACTAAACCAATCCTGCATTTAACCTACTTTTTAACCTATTTATTGCTCTTTGGGTTCCCCATTAAGCCTTCCTAATATACCAGAGACTTTTGATTTCTACAATTTTATTTTATCTAGCAAAATTAAGTCGGAATCCCTTACTAATCTCTCTTTAATTTCCATCCTTCTACCTTTTCTTTTGCAAATTCTTTTGCTACTTTTGCAACTGCCTCAATATTATCAGCAGGCTGAATTTTATTATTCTTTTCGACTCCACATTTTTGGCATCTATGTACTATCTGCATCTTGTCTATACCTGTACCTTCAATTCTTACGGGTTTCATTAACCCACAGCATACTTCAGCCCGATCACCAGGAAACACGTCAACATGCTTACTGTAGAGACAGCTAGGGCAGTGGTTTGTATAACCAGTTCCGATGACTTTGGTATGACATTTTTCACACTCAAAATCCTCCTTATTTTTTATAAATTTTTTCATATTTAGTTTTAATTGATATAATCGCTAAATAATTCCAGTACGTATCTCAAACTGATTTTTAGTTTGAGCATCCTAGATTTATTACAGCTAACTACTTGTCGGGGTGCAGGGATTCGAACCCTGAGTCGCCTGTTCCCAAAACAGGAATGTTAACCGTTACACTACACCCCGATTTTTGGACCTGTCCACAAATTATCTCAAATCATCTATTGGACCTGAACAATGTGATGAATCCTAACACAAAGGACTATATATCTCAACACTTATCAAATTCAATTAAATATTTCCCTATCAATGTTTTTAAGACTGACTAATAAGACCTTTATCAAACCAGACCTAAAACCATCAATTAGACCCTCAACAGAAGTAAAATCAGACGTATTTATAGGATTTCTTAATATTTTAACAACATAAGCATCAAATTGGCTTGAAAATTTCTTTGAAATGAAGCCTGTTTCAACTTGCTCTGATATAAAGGATTTACTGCATTTTAGTATAAGACACATCTTTTTAATGGATAGTCCTAGCAAATCTAAAGTGCCCGAATCATTATATTCAGTGCTTTTAACGGACCTAGTTTTTACTTCGGTGAAGTAAAGAACATTGCCTTTATAGGTGATTATGTCAATTTCACCTCCCCACTTTTTGTATTTAGAAATTAAAACTTTATGACCTTTAGAGGTTAAAATTTTTGAAACTAGTATTTCCCCAAAATCCCCAATAATTTTATTTAATGACATCTACCAATTTTAAATGAAAATTACAAATTATCCTTAATTTGTAATAAATACAAATTAAAATGATGTTAATCAACGTTTCACGTGACACATAAAAAGTCATATCCAAAAGTACGTCTTTTATCAAAAAAATCCATAAAACCTATATTTTAAAGCCTATAAACCGAAAAATGTTCATTGAGGACAAAAAACCTCTATTCTTAATATCTGTCTTTTATACACATATCCCCCTAGTTATCCACAGTTTTGCACATTTTGGCAATACCTAGATTTGGTAAAGCCTTACAGTGCATTGTTAAATTGAATCTTAAATGTGCAGGTAGAGAGAATCGAACTCTCGTCTCGTCCTTGGCAAGGACGCATTCTACCACTAAACCATACCTGCATTATTTGTCTTTTATACCCAATCTGTTCCCGTCTTCTTATTTTATCTCTTTGCTTTCACTAAATATTCAAAATATTTAGTGAAAAAGATCAAAATGATCTGGTGCGCCCGGCAGGATTCGAACCTACAACCCCTTGGTCCGAAGCCAAGTACTCTATCCATTGAGCTACGGGCGCATAAGCAACATAATACATTAAATTGATATAAAATCAAAAAGATACTATATTGCATGTATACATGGAAAAGAAAGACTTACTAAAAATTAATATCGGCGAAATTCCCAAGCCTATTTTAGATGTCTCAAACATATTGGTACAGGCAGGTTTTGAGTCATATATTGTTGGAGGATGTGTTCGTGACTTAATTTTAAAACGTATTCCAAAAGACTGGGATCTTACAACAAATGCGACACCGGAACAGATTATTCCCCTTTTTACAAAAACATTCTATGAAAATAGCTTTGGGACAGTTGGGGTGGTTTTAGATGAAAAAACAACAGTAGAGGTTACGCCTTACCGCATAGAATCAAGTTACAGTGACAATCGCC
>JAYUFM010000074.1:0-1689 GCA_043738715.1 bacterium
GTTTCTAATGGCTATTTGGGAGGCGATTTGACTAAGATATTCCAACCTATTTCCTTGAAACCAAAAGAAATTGAAGGGGAATTTTATTTATCGCTTAAAAGCTTTTCCATCACTTCTGCATTGAACGCTTTTTATGATACTACAAAAGGATATTATAAAATAGAAGAAGGAGACAAAGGAGAAGGTTGTAAGCGCACTGTTTGGAGCCAGTTGCAATGGAGAACCCCTTTTACAGAATTTATCACAGATGAAAACAGCAATTCTTTCAATGGTCATGATGATGTGATAATAGATTTGCCTTCACAGAATTTGACATTATTTGATCCAGCAGAAAATACAACTGGAAATACTAAGGTCAATCCTTTAGTGAGTACAAGCCAAAATCAAGATGGGGCTACACCAGTTCAAAGCATGCTAGGACTATTTGGCAGTATGAATTTTGATGCGGATGTGGTTATACATCCAGATATCCCTAACAATACTATTCTTACCATTGAAAAAGGGAGTTATTTCAATATCACTGGTAACGAAGTTCGTGCCACATTGAATGGAAAATTTTCGATTCCTGATGGGAATGTGTTTTATGTTTTTGGAAAAACTAATCCTAATTATCTGAATTATTCTTTTCAACAGACCAACTCACTTTTAATAAAATTAACCCCAGATTCCGATATAAAAGAATTTTGGAATAAAGACGGTAGTGTTTTCTCTGATTTAAAAGGAGTCGACGCTTGGGCAGTTCTTGGCGATAAATCAGCTCCTGGAGATTTGCAGGTGAAAGGATTGGTCTATCCAGACATACCAATTACAGTAGTGCTTTCCAATAAAACCACTAATGTCATAGGTTTTAAAAATGCTTTCAATAAAGGGGAAGGGTTTTATCTCAATATAGACGGAACAGTAGGAGGCGACCTAAAATTTAATGCTTTTAAATCGACGGCAAGTAATGCACATGTTAATCTTGAAAAGAGTAAATTAATAGAAATGGCTATCGATGGAACTATGGAGATTCCTTTTATTAATGCAAATGCTCCGTTTTCAATATATGCCGATTATAATACTGCTCCACAGGGTTTTATTAATGTACCATTTAACGAAACCACAGTTTTTGATAATGGCATTGATAAAATTACCTGTATGCCTTATTCAGCTTCTTTTGACTATGACAAGGTTTATCTTAACGGAAGTTTTAATTTTAATAATACCACTGGGAAAAATGTGATTGCTCAAGATGTATTTATGAAAAATATAGTCATCTCAGCCAATGGAGATGCCAAAACCAAAGACTTACAAGCAGCAGCGCTTGACAATCAAGTTAGCGGAACGTTCAATCAGTTTCCCTATAAGTTAGTACTTGCAGGAATTGATGGTACTGGAGTTGACAAACATTATCAATTTTTTCTTTGGGGAGATCTTACCCTTGAAGAACAAACGCTTGCTCCTAAAAGTGAATTTAAAACCATAATTGGATTTTATCAACCAAAGAAAGGAGGAGATCAGCAGCTTATAAATCCACAGGATCCCACTTTGATAGCTTCTTTAGAAGCTAATACAATATTTGAGACTAATAAAAAAGATCCAGATATAGTGACCAAAGATAATACTTTAAATGTAACAAGCGGTGACGTCTGTGCAGCAGTTTCTCCAAATGCTTTAGGAAGTTTTGATGGTTGCTTTAAATATTTCTCT
>JAYUFM010000075.1:0-1682 GCA_043738715.1 bacterium
ACTTCGTCATCTTTTAGGTTATCAGGGAAATACCCAGAAACCATTCTCGTATTTATATTGATAACATTTTTTTCTTCACGCTGATTAAAACCAAGAACCGAAGTAGGAACATACTTTAGTTCACCTGTATTATTTTTATCTGCCGCTATTGTAGCACTTAAGAAATAATGGCGCGTCGTTGCTATAACTCCGGGAATCGTTTCAATTTGTCTTCGTAATTCTTCCTGGTTGACAATATACTTCTTCTGAAGCGGAGTTTCCTGCGGGGAGAGAGCGATATGAGAAGTAGAGGTTTCAATGAGCGATTGAAGGACACCATCAGAAAATCCTGCCAAAAAGCTTCTCACAAACAAAAGATTGAAAAAAATAAGACTAAGAACAAAAAGAAGCACCACTATAACAGATCGGTTTCCTTTGATGATTATTCGACGAGCGATAAAAAACCCGAGTGTAATATCACTCCATTTCATAAAAATTTTTATCATCCAGTACTACGGTCTCACCTATTGATAAACCAGAAACAATTTGAACCATTCCTTTTCTATCTTTATAGCCAGGGACAACGACCTTTTCTTTAACGCCTAAACGATCTACCACTTTGACGTTCCAAGTATCCCCAACTTTAAACAATGATGACGCAGGGATATACAGCGCATTTTGTATTTCATGAGAAATAATCCAAACAGTAGCCGTCATACCAGGCCTTAAGAAATCAATGGCCTCTTCTAGAGTAACTGTAGTCTGGTAATAGATTGTTCCATTTATTTCTTTTTCAGCAGGGTCTATTGCCGTTACTTTCCCAGTAAACTCTTTACCGGCCATTGCGTCGAAAGTAATTTTTGCCACCTGGCCTACTTTTACTTTAACAATATTATTTTCCACAATATTAACTTTTATCTGAAGCTTGTCATACGAAAGAAGTGAAACAACATTTTCACCTGGACCAACAACTTCAGATATTTTTGGCACAATATCTGTTACTACCCCAGAAAATGGAGCTGTTATGACAAGATCTTTTCGCTGCGATTCAACTTTTCTTTTCATTGCAAATGCTTGTTCCAGTTGGGCCTGGTATACAGCTAAATCTGTCCCTCGAACTGATGCCTTGGTTTGTTGTAATTGTTTCATCGCTGTCTTAAGGGTACTTTTAGCATTATCAATTTGAGTCTGACTCTGTATAATCATTGCTTCTATATCCGTCATGGTAGATAATGACGCATTAATACTAGCTCTTCCTATTGCAATATCAACTCGTAATATATCCCATGAACCCTGTAACGATGACGGTGAGTTATTTGGATTGTTAATAAATAATGAGCAAGAATCAAGGAATTTTTTGATTATGCCCAATCGCCTACGCGTTATCGTAATGTGAGATGTTAAATCTTCAGAAACAGACAATGAATTTATATCTGAATTCCATGCTTTCAATTCATTCTCTATAGCCGCTCGACTGAATTCAAGATCACTTCCTAATTTAAAGTCTGATGCCGATGAAAAGAGTAGTTTTGGATTACTTGATTGCGGATTAGAAAAAAGATTATCGACTTTATTGTGAATTACATTATCAGCAACTGTATAAGCATCTTTTAATTTATCGACAGCTTGCTGCTTTGAGATATCGAGATTTTTTTCAGCATTAGCAAGTGCCGTTGAAGCTCTAGAAGCCGATTAAGTTACGA
>JAYUFM010000076.1:0-13176 GCA_043738715.1 bacterium
GCAAGCGAAAGAAAAGAATAGAACAGCTAAAGAATGAAAAGGAAAAGATGAAGGCAAAAAATCTGGAAGATAGTAAACATAGGATTCGCACCATTCATTATGCGCAATACTCACGGGACACAGTGCGGAAAATGTATTTTGAAACTGTTGAGACGTTCATACGGACAAATCTTACTTACCGTACGGACAGAAAAGTACCGGATTGTTTTTCTGATGTTCGGGCTACGCCGGATATTCCTGATTTTACTTTTAATGTCAATCATACTAACGGCAAATTAAAATGAAAACTACTCTCATCATAGCTTTACTTCTGGGTGGTGGAGTTTTCGTAGTGTCCAAAACCTATCAAAGCCCAGCCACTACGGAGGTATTACTGCTCCGAGATATTACGGACTCCGGCTTTGTCCATATACAGGCAACTGATATTGCAAGATTGTATAACCTTAAGGATGACAACAGATGGAACGGCGCAGAGTTTTCGTTTTCCAATTTAAGTGATGTGAGCTTCAATAAAACAACCACTGCTACGCTCGCGCCGGTAAATAAATGGTTGTCCAATGAATTGCAAAGAGATAAAGAAGTGAAACAGTTTGAGGGAACGGTTGCAAAGATTCTCTCGGATGCAGAAAACGATTCTCCCGGAAAAAGAAATTCATCGCTGTATATTCCTATCGCACAAGCGTTAATTCAATTGAAACAGAGCAAAGCGCAGCGGCGCATTCTAATTATCAGTAGTGACTTAATGGAAAACGAAACGGATATTTCTTTTTACAGCAAAAAGGAATTTGCTTTAATCGAGTCTATGCCTGAAACGATAGAAACCATTTTTGAAAAGAAAGCAGTCCTGCCGTCTCTTGTTGGAATAGAAGTGTATTTAATATATCAGCCAACTACGGCTGAGAATGATGCTACTTATAGAGTAGTCTCTGAGTTTTATAAAACCCTCCTTGAAAGCAAAGGAGCAACCGTGAACATATCTGCTAATTTGTCAAACTAAAAACTAAATACCATGAAAAAATTAATCCCGTATTTCCCACGTCTTGCCGTAAAAATTGGGATCACTCTCCTTTGGGCAGCCTTGCGTTTTATTGAACGGCTCCTTGGAATCTTTACTCAATGGCTTAAAGGTAAAATGAATAGACCACTCTAATACTATGAATATCGTCGAACAACTCTTTGAATTATTCTTAAAAGTTTTTGAAACTTCTTTCAAGTTCCTCTTTGAATTTTTCGGAGAGATTATATCGGGAGTCTCAAAAAGGAATAAAGAATACACGGCTAACTTTGTAAGTGCAGGAACTCTACTTTCTTCAAGGCAAAATGGTTTCTGCCTAACGGGGCGGAGAAATTTATCTATGAAAGATTCGTATCAAAATGCTTTAGTCATCGGTGGAACCGGCACCGGCAAATCAAGCGTTGTCCTAATTCCTTCACTATATACGATGTCTTCCAGTTTCATCATTCATGATCCATCCGGCGAACTCTTTACAAAGAGCGGGGGATACTTACAACAACGTGGCTATGAAGTAAAGGTGCTCAACTTCGCCAATCCTGCCCTCTCAAGCGGCTATAACCCGCTTATACGCGCTCACAGCTCATCAGATATACAAAAGGTCGCATCCATGCTGATTGAAACGTCCCTGGGCGGAAAATCAAAAGACCCGTTCTGGAATACCCAAAGCGTTGCGCTCTTGACAATTTTGATTACCATTTTAAAAAAACAGGAACCGCAGTTTCAAAATCTTTATAATGCCCGACAATTATTAAATCAATTAGGCAGTAATCCTGATGCTGTAGATGCTCTATTCAGTAAAGATGCGGATGAAGTCTTATTTAATGAATACAAAAGTTTCATCAGCTACGATGATAAAGTTGTGAATGGTGTCATTGCAACTTGTAAGGCGGCACTTCAGATTTTCAGTGATGAATCAGTCGCCAAAGTGACTTCATTTGATAATTTGGATTTGATGGATTTCAGAGATAAACCGGTTGCTCTCTTTATACAAAACTCAGTTGCCGACCAAAAATATTATAGCGTTCTAACTTCGCTTTTCTTCGAACAGTTTTTCTCATTTCTTCTCGGACGTTTTCCAAAGCAGAATGAGTACGATATTTTCCTTTTGATTGACGAGGCATCGTCCTTGAATTTACCGACACTTCCTTTAGCTGTTGCGAATGTTCGTAAACATCGAGCAGGCGTTATGTTACTCGTACAGGATTTTGCACAGCTCATTCATCACTATGGAAAGCATGATGCCGATGCAATCAAATCAAACTGCTTTGCAAAGATGTATTTCACCGGTCAGTCGCTTGAAACAACAAAGGAATTAGAGCAAACTCTTGGTAAGTATGAATACGAAGATGATAAAGGCCATAAAGTGGTGCGTCCTTTAATGACCAGTGATGAAATACGCACAATGAAATCAACAGACGCTCTTTTAATATGCGGAAACAATCCACCGATTATGGCGCGGTTAAAACCATACTACGAAAGATCTGAATTCAGAAACTACAGTTCATTGCCAACACCGGAAATGAAGAATGCCACCACTGAAGACAGTGTTCCTGTTTTACCACTTCCCCTTCACAAAGTGAAAAAAGATGCGGCGTAATAATCGAAATAGCAAACTATGGGAATATTTAGAAAGCACCGGCGTACTTGAAAAGGGGAATGATGAAGAAATCAAGGCGGCAAAGAAAGCGTACCGGAAACAATATTATTTGTTGTATAAACAAAAACAAAGAGTTAACAAACCGGAATATATCATACACTTTTCAAAAGAAAATGGAGAACATGGCCGGATAACTCTAGCAGCCAAACAACACAAGATGACTATAACCGCTTTTGTTCATTCCGCTTCGCTTGCCTATCTCTCTAACACGTTCGTTGTACCCGACAGCCATCAGATCGCTCGGTTGGAGTTGTTGCTCTCTGAATGTCTTAACGAAATCAAAACCATTGTTCATACCAAGGAAAAATACTTTTGGGAACGTGAGCAAAGGTTAGAGCGAATCGAGAAACGGATTGAAAAGTTAGAAGGTCAGATTAATGAGGTGTTCAGAAATCCACCACTTCTCCATGATCATAAAAATCAAATCGCATAAACGTCCAGTCTTCGGTAAGATTCTTAACTACATGATGCATGATAAAGACCGTCTCTTTGATAAAGAGAGACGGAGCTTTGCTGTTACGCACAATCTTAAAGGAAAAAGTATTGATGGTTGGGTACAGCAGTTTAAAAGTAACGAGCAGTATCGCTTAAGAAAAAGAACAGACAGTGTTCTTCTCACCCATGAAATCCTTTCCTGGCATCGGGATGATGCAAAGAATATTACTCTGGCTAAAATGGAAACAATGGCGCGGGAGTATATCCGCTTGCGAAATCCAAACGGCATCTATGTCGCCGTACCACATTTTGACAAGGATCATTATCATATTCACATCTGCGCTTCCGGCATTGAATATAAAACAGGGAAATCATTACGCCTTTCGCAGCTCGAGTTTCTTAAATTGAAAAAAAATATTCAACAATATCAAATTGAACATTTCCCAGAACTCATCAAATCCGTTGTCGCGCATGGGAAAAAAGAAAGATCAATAACTTCAGACAAAGAATTTCAAATTAAATTACGAACAGGAAGAGAAACGAGAAAAGAGCAGGTGATTGCAATACTCAAGACGTGTTACAAGAAAGCAAACTCAAAAGAAATTTTTTTTCAGTTGTTGAATGAATCCGGCTTAAAAACTTATCAGCGAAGTGGAGAGACAACAGGAGTCGTTCACAACAATTACAAATTTCGTTTCAGCAGAATTGGATTTACAGACGAAAGATTTGAGGAATTGAACAAATTAACAATTCGCGAAAATGAATTAGGAAAAACAAGAAAAAAAGAAAGAGAAAGGTCATTAGAACGTTAATTTTGAAAACCGCACTTGTTCATAACTATATATGAGCATTTACTTGACTTCATAAAAAACATTCACGAAGATTGTATAGTGTATTTTATAGTTTTAAAATTTATGCCGCTTGGTATCTAGCTTCGATAATTTCACTTGGGGAGTTGTAATTTAATGGCGGCAAAGGCAATTTAGAAAATTTCAATAATGTATAACCATAACTCCACCACTCATGAAATCTTTCTACTCTTGGAGCAGAATACTGCCCATCATTTTATGTTCTATAAGTGCCAATAGTGCATTAGCCCAGGTAACATTACAACTTACTCCTTCCAATCATAACGGATATAATATAAGTTGCTTTGGTGGCAGTGATGGAAGCATTGATTTAACAGTTTCCGGCGCAACTTCTTCTTATACTATTGAGTGGAGTACGCCTGGGAAGGATACCTCGGAAGATGTGAGTGGTCTCGCTTCCGGCTATTATCATGTAACAGTATATCCTGATGGAGGAGATAAGGTGGAAGGCGAGATCACACTTACTCAACCCCCTATGCTCACAGGTGGCAAATCTGTACATGTATATGCTAACGGGTATAACATAAGTTGCAACGATTGTTTCAATGGAATTATATCAATAAATATGCAAGGTGGTGTAGCACCTTATAGCTATTTCTGGGATGACAGTATTACAGGGCAAGCACATTATTCTTGTCCTAAGGAAGCACCTGGGGTTGTTGTAACCGATGCAAATGGCTGTACTCTGTCTTACGAGCATACTTCACTTTCTTTGCCTCCAAAAGATGAATGGGCAATGGACGGGAATACCGGAAGCGACCCATCCACACAATTTATTGGAACGAGTGATAATCAAGATTTTGCATTCAGAACTAATAATGCTGAGAAACTAAGAATTAAAGCCAATGGGAACATTGGGATTGGAACTACAAGCCCTACCCATGCTTTGGATATTGTCAGAACCTTATCAGGAGGAGGTGACTATGGCGCATTATTAAACATTACTTCATCAGGAACTTCTTCTTTTCAAAGAGGAATGTTTGCACAGTTGAATGCGGGATATACTGGATCATCACAAGCCGATGCTTTAGTTTTTTCTAACCTAGCTGCAGGTACCGGTAACAGTAATCATTTTGATGGTAACTATAATGGCAACCATGGATTTTTTGGCGGCTCAACGGGCACCACATCTGGAACAAATGTAGGTGGAATCGGATATGCGCGAAAAGGAAACATTAATATTGGGATGTATGGCGCTGCTGATGATACAAAATCAGGAGCTACTAATATCGGTATTGGGGGAATAGCTTTTGACCCTACTGGCAGCGGCAAACTTATTGGGGGTTGCTTCAGACTGAATACTACATACGGCACTGCAGTTACTTTTGTTTCTACTGCCCTGCTTGCCGATAATGGTAATGTGTCTGCCCCGATATTTATTGGCAGAGACAACGGAACAGAAGTATTCAGAATTGACGATGGCGGAAATATTGGAATTGGAACGACTTCGCCTAATCAGAAATTACACGTAGTTGGAAATTCTGTTTTCACGCAAAGTACTAGTACGATTACAAGTGCCGCATTTATCAAAGGTGCTAATAGTTTATCTGGTGCATCAACTCCCGATTATTCCTGGTGGGGTGATACTTTAACTGGAATTTTTCATCCTTCGAAAAATAGGATTGCGTTCTCAGTTGGAGGATCCGAAAAAATTAGAATCGATAGCAGTGGTAATGTTGGAATAGGTAAAAATACACCTGTATTTAAATTGGACATAAATGGGACAATTAATGCGTCAGATGTTAACATTAATGGCCAACCTCTTAGTACTAAATTTTGGACGTCTAATGGTAACTCTAGTAGTAACCCAGACTCTCAATTCATAGGAACTATAGATTCTAACGCTTTTGTTTTTAGGACAAATAATCTTGAACGTATAAGAGTTGAGGCAACTGGAATAATTGCGATGAAAGCCGGGGTTAGAATTAATAATTTTGCTGGTCACGGTATGCAAATTGTCTATGCTGATGCTTCAGGTAATTTAAGACTTGGAGATCCAATCACACATGATCCCAACGGAGTACCTAATACTTTGTATAATTGTTCTGGTGATGGACTTTCTATAACAGAAGTACCTTGGAAACGTGAAACTATAGGCAAAGTATTTTTATGCGGGGAAAAAGTTGGAATTAATAATCCAAATCCTTCTGAGGATTTGGATGTTATTGGTACAATTAAGGCATCAACATTGGGTAGCACTGGAAGTGGAAGCCTCAGCACTTCGGGAATTGTTATAGCAAATGGTGACGGAAAATTAGACAAACTACCAAACGGAACGACTAATCAGGTTCTTTCAATTAGTGGTTGGATAAATCCCCAAAACCTTGGTCAATGGTCAGTGGGTACAAATCCAAATAATATTTATTATAGTGGAGGTAGTGTAGGAATTGGTACTAACTCGCCCTTGCAAACTCTTGATGTAAATGGAAGAATTCGTGTAAATTATGGGGTTATTCAGAAAGGGACTACAAGCACTATCAGTGCTATCACAACTACTGCTGATTTAGGTTTATATTCCTTAAATGCAGGAGATTACATGCGATTTGTTACCAATGGTTCTCCGTTTCGATTTTTTACTGATCCCGATTTAGGAACTGCACCTTCAGGAAATGGTTCAGTCTTTACCATTGAATCAAATGGTAATGTTGGAATAGGTACATCTTCTGCAGCATCAAAACTTCACATTAAAGGTACTGGCTCAACGGATGCCGTTTTGTTAATTGAACCAGGACAATGGAGTGCAGTTGGTGACTATGGCGAAATACGCTTTGGAAACTCCTCTCATTTTATAAGAGGAGAGTATTCAAGAGGAATAACTATTTATGATGCTAATCAAATTTCGTTAATGGGTGGAAATGTTGGAATTGGAACGACCCCCAATTACAAATTAGATGTAAGTGGAACTGTAAACGCTTTAGGATATTTGCTTAATGGTTTGCCATTATCTACCTCTCAATGGCAAGATAATAGCTCAAATATTTATTTTGATAATGGAGGAGGCAATGTGAGTATAGGAACAACTGATGCAACTTATAAATTAAATGTTTGCGGAGCCATTCATTCTACTGAAGTCAAAGTTGATGCAAGTGGATGGTGCGATTTTGTTTTTGAAAATGATTATTTGCGCATGTCCTTTCAAGAGCAAATAAACTATTTTAAACAAAACAAGCATTTAATAGGTATGCCATCTGCCAAAGAAGTTGAATCGAAGGGTCTTGAAGTATCAACTGCAATGAAAGGGTTAACTTTGAATATGGAAGAAACAAAACTTGATATTCTTGATTTATATAAAATGATAGTTGAGATAAAAAAAGAAAACTCCCAGCTAAAGGAAGAAAATCAATTATTGGAAAAGAAAATAATATCTATACAATCAAAACGATAATGAAAAACAAAAATATGCTTCAAGTGATAACATTACTTCTTTTACTTAATATTTCTACTGCTTGTAATAAGGAGAATAGTAAAATTAGCACTTCCTCCTTGTCCCAAGGAAATTGTGGGGATGCAGCAATTATGAATAAATTAATTGGCAAATGGCAATGGGTTTATGGTATTTCTTATGGAGATTTTTATGCAGGGATACAACATATTAGCCCAACACAATGTCATTGCTCAAAAGGGCTCATTTTTTCAAATAGCTGTACTTATCAAGATATTTTAAATAATAATGTCGGTAATCCGGGTGATTTTATAATTAAATATGATTCAACAAATTATTCATATTCGCTCTGTACTTACAGGACTAATTCTCCCCAGTTTAATAATTTAACTAATTGTTATACAAGGGCCATTGTATTTAATGCCGATACATTAGTTTTAACGGATGGAAATGAAAGATCTAATTATTATTCTAAAATGTATTATGTAAAAAATTAAAAACAAAAATATTTATGAATTTTAAATTTAAGAAGATTCTTGCAATAAGTGTTTTATTTTTTGTTTCTTTTTTTGTGAAAATGAGCGATGGATTCTCACAAGACACAATTTTTCCTTCTTATGTAGAAGGAATTACGTCCATTAATGGAACGGAATCTTTGATAAAATTTAAGTCGGAAAATAATTTCACGGTTGCTGATTTTGAGGAAAATTATGCTTCGTTGTTGGGATTGTCACAAAATGATTCTTTGCAATTTTTACACAGCGAAACAGATAGAGTGGGAGGAATCCACTATTTTTATCAGCAATACAGCAATGGTATAGAAGTAGAAGGTGCTCAGGTCATTCTGCATGAAAAAAATGGAATAGCCAGAAGTTTAAATGGTGTTTGGATAAAAAATCTGAGTGTTAATGCAATTCCTTTCTATGATGAAAATACAGTTAGAAGAGCAGCAATTAATGCAGTAAGCGCTGAGAAATATATGTGGGAAGACTCGGTTAGTGAAGCACTAATTAAAAAACTGAGAAATGATTCTACTGCCACTTATTTTCCAAGTGGGAAACTGATGCTTGTTTCATTTCCATTTAGTAATAATCCGCAAAATTTTCATCTCGTATATAAATTTATTATTTGCGCAAATAAACCTTATAGTGAAGATGCGGTTTATGTGGATGCCAATGGAGATAGTGTAATAAAGTTAATTACTTTAATCGAAACAGTTGATGCTACAGTTTCAGCATCAACTAAATATAATAGCAATCAAGACATAACTACAGATGGGATAGATATTTACGATACGGATATTATGAGTCCTACCTTTGGCGATTATTTATATACTGAATATCATTTGCGTGAATCCACACGAAATGTTGAGACATTAAATATGACGAGTGCGGGTAGCGATTACACCCTAGCGTCAGAATTCTTAGATGATGAAACTACTCTTTCCTTTACCTTAAGCAGTGACCCCGTAGCTTATAATGCCCATTGGGGTTCAGAAAAAACTTATGACTATTATGACTCTCAACATAGTCGAAATAGCTACGATAATGCAGGAGGAAAATTATGGAATTATGTTCATACTGATTTAATATCATTAGGATTCTCCGATAATAATAATGCATTTTGGAGCGGAACTAATCATACAATGACTTATGGAGATGGTGATGGTACTTCTTTCACGGAAGTTGTAGCTCTTGATGTTGTTGGACATGAAATTACGCATGGAGTTGAACAATCTGCAATGACTGGTTTTGATTATTCTAATCCGGAGTCAGGTGCTTTAAGTGAATCCTTTAGTGATATGTTTGGTATTGCGATTGCGAAATATACATTAGGTTCCAGTAGAGATTGGATCATTGGCGAAGATATTACACCTGGTTTTGACGGACTACGTGATATGTCAAATCCTCAGAGTGTAAGTGTAATTTCTCCGGGTGCTGATACTTATTTGGGAACTAATTGGGTTGCGTCTAGCTCAGATGACTACGGATCACATACTAATTGTGGTGTCGGTAATTTTTGGTTTTATCTGTTATCAGAAGGAGGAAACGGTACGAATGACAATTCCGATAATTATTGTGTGGAGAGTATCGGAATGGAAGTTGCAGCTCGTATTGCCTATGAAACATTGACTACTCAATTGACCTCTACTTCTAATTATGCTTCTGCTCGTTCTGGATCCATAGCGGCAGCGCAATCACTTTATGGCGTGGGGTCTAATCAGGAAATTCAAGTTACAAATGCTTGGTATGCAGTTGGAGTAGGTGCTGAATTTAATAACCCTATTACTGTATCTCCTCATACAGTGTCTACTTCTTTTAATGAGATAGACAAAAATAAAAATACTATTACAACTGCAAATGCTGTTATTGTTCCAGCTAATGCAACTTGTATTTTTCAATCAGGTTTCCAAACAGGACCAGCTATCTTTTTAGAAGATGGTTTTCATGCTGCTAATGGAAGCAATTTCCATGCTTTCATAGCGAATATTGATTGTCAGTCTCATTCTAGAATATCTCATAATTCAAAAGGGCATATCAATCAAGGGAATCATTCTATAATTACAAAGAAAAATATACATACTCCGGTCGATTTAACTTATTTGTTTCCGAATCCTACTCCTGGATTATTTCATTTAAAAATGAAAGACAAGTACCTTGAAGAAAAAAATATTTTTATTAATGATTTTTTTGGTAAGCAAATGCTTGAAATGTTAGATGTAAAAGAAGATGAGATGGATTTTGATTTGAGTAACTATCCAAAAGGTGTTTATATGATAAGAATTATTTATAGTGACAAAATAGTTACGAGAAAAATTGTATTGATATAAAATTCTCAAATAAATGGAAATAATAATATTAAAAAGAATTATCTATAATATACCTAATTATTAGGCAGGAAGTTAAGCAATGATAGTTAATTTGATGTTGTAACATTTATTTTTTCTCTGTTGATATCTGTTAATTTGTTCATAACACATTAAACTAAACTTTTGTAAAGAACATCCGGTGTGTAACTGATCGTAATCTAGTGATTAACAAATCTACAGCTTATTTCAGGACGAGTTATCAAGCACAGTTCAAAAGGGCACGGGAAAATGTGTTTCCCGCAAGATTGCATGTGGCGGTTCAATCACGATTAGTGATGACCGTCCACATGCAATCTTGCCATACGCGCCGAAGGGGAGTATGCGGTAATTTTTGAAGTCCTGAAATTTTACAACTTGAATATTGTATTGTAGAAAACAAAGGTTGGCTGGTCAATTTGTTCCGGTATTTGCATTCCCTCAATCAAAAATAAATAGTCGATTTATCAATTCACTTCGGTTAATTATATCATTAAGGCAACTATCATCACGGTCTTGTGTTTTTATAAGTTCAAGAAAACAGGATCACTCAAACCAAATGAAACGAAGCAGGAACTTGAAGAACTTATAGGGATATGGAAGCACCCTCCAGAATGAGTCAAGAAGAAACTTCATCACGCTATCTTGTCAAACGGGATTTACCCTTTTTCTTATTCTTGGATACCTTTTTAAACATTTCACTTGATGACTTTTTGATCGAAGTCGCTTTACCCAGCTTTACGAGTTGACGACACGCTTGTAGAACTTCCCATGGTGTCAATTCAAGGGAATCAGCTAAATTTTCATATTCAACAAATTGCTTATCGGATAAAGCTGTTAATACAACATTTTCAATAGAAGAAGACACCCCCCAGTTCAAAACACTATCTGATTCTCGTCGGCTATAACACCAATAGATTTTACTATTTGATAAAATAAAATGTGATCCACAAGCAGTATCTCTCCAGTAGGAAGGGTATAATGAAAGCCCGCGTTTATTAACGTAATGCCTCCAGGCCGGGCCGCTTCTTTTATCTAAATTAATAACTAAATTCTCACCGCAACCACAAGGACAACGCATAACCAAAAGTCGAGGAGTTCCTCTCTCAACAATTACAGTATCGCCACTCTTTACTAACAAAGCATTGCCCTCTTCCAGGAATTCAACCTTCCCACATAATTTTATTTCGTGAATTCGATTTTTCATTAAGAAATCTTTTTGACCACCTATTTCATTGAATTACATATTCGTTCTGCAACCACAAGTGCATAAGCATGGCGATCAAACTTCAATTTCTTTAAATTGTCTGATGTATCTTTCTGAGCGAAACGGGCAAAACGTATTAAATATGTTACAAGCATGATTTTCGCGCAAGTATCTTTACTATCACATGCAATGATAATGTGTCGTAATTCACGTATTGCGCGCCTCAACCAGGAAAATGGACCTGGCTTAACTTCAGATAAACTTGGGGGGTGAGTATTAAATTTCGAGGGGTATATTTCATCAACGAATGTTTTCCAAGAATCAAACTCCTCTAATTTTTCATTATTATCCGTGGAAAAAACCAAGCTGACTTCAAGGGTTATAGGATCAGCAGCTAATGGACCATCATTCTCGGTTGAAAAAAAATCAATCAGGATAGCATCATTTCCACGTACCATTATGTTTCCTTGATGTAAGTCTGCATGATGCGGCCCTACTATAGTTGATAATTTTTCGGCTTTACTTTCAATGAAATTTGGTAACTCCCCTGGAGTTGATTTAAAACCCAATTTCTTAGCTCTTTTAATTAAGTCTTTTCTTTTATTAAGTTCTTCTATCCATATTCTATAATTTACATAATCTTTAAAATTACTCTTTGGCTTTTTTTTACTTACGAAAGGTTGTAATCTGAATCCTCGAAGACTTGTTTCGAAAAGCGAAAAAATAATTCCACTTCCATCATCAGACCGTAATTTTGTGCGCAGAGAAACAGCATCACCAACAAAATTACCAACCAATGCTCCTAATGAATGTGTTTGAATACATCTTTTCAAATCCAAATTGGGACGAAGGTGAAAGGGGATGTAATGCTCAGCATAATATTCATATTTATCCTTTTCTTTTTGAATGTCATCTATTGAAGCTATCTTAACAAAAAAAGGCATCGGCGATGGACCCACCAGAGAATCTGGTATCCATGCGAAAACTCTAAAGATATTGTAAGCTGCAACTCCACCTGATAATTTCTCCAAATAAATTTTATCACAGTCGTAAAATGCCCTCTTCAAAAGTAGGATATCATCCTTCGAAAGTTGTTTTAGAATTTCGTCAGGTTCAATCCTTGCATTTTTATGTGGTTTACCAATTTTGTGCCGAGCAATAAATTCTGCAGCTTTACTAATATCTTTTGCATCATAAATTCTAGAAACAAATTCTCGTTTGTATATGTTTTTGACCGCCTCTTTTCGTATTGAATCAACCTGAGAATGATCATGTAAAGAGTGGACGATTATAAGCTGTGCTAGGCCGTGATCTTCTGCTTTGATAAACAATTCTGAAAAGCATTTATTCATCAGAGCAAATTTTCCGGGAAAATCTGAAATTACAATCGCACGTGCGTCATTAAATCTATTTTCAACTTCATCCCAACTAACGTGTTCAATTTTTAAATCACGTTCTTCGAATGGTGAATTATTTAATGGCGAATCGCCGATAACTATTACAGTATTTCGATTTATTGTTCCCATTAATCTATACGTGCAGGCAATTCCCATTCTGTAGCACGTGCAAGAGCACCACTAAGTGAGCAGACAATGCAGGATGGGTGAGGTATGCAAAAGGCTGGTCGAGCTGTACCCTCAATAGCATTATAATTCTTAAAACGTGCAGAACCCGGAATTCCTACTACAGAATTTAAAAACATTGTAATTGCTAATGATGCTATAGTACTGTTTAGAGATATTACTGCTGGAGAAGGTTCAGGATTC
>JAYUFM010000077.1:0-4777 GCA_043738715.1 bacterium
CGTTTGAGCAGTTCGTGGTTTGCGTTAACGACTGCAACGATTCTTTTCCAATCTCTTGCCATAAAAAATCCTCCTGTTATTAGTTAATTGTGAATGTGAACATTGAAAACTTCAGACCGTAAAATAACACACTAATATTAAAAAGTAAATGACTTTTAGTGGCTTCAAATGTGTGAGGTTCTAATTTTAAATATTAAAATAATTTGGGGCCATCCGCGATTTCGCACGAATGGCCCCTGGAGTATTAGATTCTTATCTCTGTCGTGAAATGGGTCACCCCTCCTGTTGTCCTTAGGTCTCAAAGAGTTAGACGGGTCGCGCCCATCTTTCTGAACAACCCCATAGTGGGTTCAATTGAGTTTGCTTTGGCGCGGGTGTCACGAAGCGCGACCTATCGTTCCTTGCGGAACTTAAGAGCTCCAACCAATATTTAGCCATGGTTGTGGTCGCCTGATTGTGTCTTTTTTAGGCTGGTGATGGAGGCTCATCGCCCATGTTCTCACCTCCTTTCTGGCAGTAGCCAATAATAAGTATACATATTTTTTAAATAATAAAAACAGAATCCATAGGTACTTGCTTGTATGGAATCATATAAAACGAAAGGCCCCAACAACGTGAGTCGCAGGGGACTTCGCTGAGGGGGCCGATGGATCGTGTGAATTTCAATTTTTCCTGGTTAAGAATACGAGGATTACGCGGATTGCCACATTCAACCCCAGGCAGATGATGAGGGTTTTCAAAGTGAAACCTCCAAACACTACCCAGAATCCCCAGGCAAAGAAAATTATTGCAACCAGAATATTTGGGTATGCCTGGATGACTTTGAATGGAGTCCTCCACTCGCTAACTTCGTACGGAATTTGTGGTCCGACACTAAGGCGGTAGATGACTGCCATTAAGGTCATAAGTGCAACTGTAAAAATAAAAATGAGGGGTTTTCCATTTTCGTCTGTGAAGTATGGAACCGCAATGAGAGTGGCTGGGGCAACGAGGAACATCGAAGCGTAGAGGCATTTAATCAAGGTGGAGTCTTTCATGGTGGTGAGGTCGGGTTGGTGTTTGACCAGCTGGGGGTTTGAATCCGGCTGTATCTTTTAAGACACTTATATAAATGCCCTAAAAGATACAGCCAGAGGTTAAGGCAGAGGTTTAAAGAACTTGTTGGATATTACAACAAGAAGGGAATTTTGTATACCTTGATCAAAAATTACTGACTCCAATAATTAGAGTATGCTCCTGTTTTCTTAACTTAAAATTTGGTCATTTTATTTTTTATAATAAATCCAAAGTAAAATGTGATCAAAAAGAAAATGAAGTGCGGTATAGAGCGTGATCCACTAATCAGTGGGGTTTCAACGAAACTTGTACCTAAAATTGGCACTGAAACATTAGAAATGTATAGATAGAAAAGAATTCCACTACTTGTGAAAAACGCACCCGAAAGAAATTTGCTGACCTCTTTCCAATCTATCTTCATATATAGACAAGTATACCAGGTTCGAACTTGTTTAAAACAGAAAACCGCTCCCTGTTTGAGGGTAGCGGTCCGGATATTCGAAGATTTTATAAGTTTCTTCAAACTTAAGTGGATGGACCACCATATGATTTATGTGAATAATACTGAACCTGGTCGGACCCCTGCCATTAAGGAGAAGGGAAGTCCAAGTTGGTTGTTTGCGGCTTTTTTTGAGATGTGCAATACGATGGCGTCTCCGATTTCTCCGATTCCTCCTGCTCCGATCATGACGCTCTTCAGATGTTCTTCCTCATGTGCAAGTGTCAGGAATTCGGCTACCATTTTTTGCGCGTAACCTCGACCCCTAGCGTGTTCTGTGACAAAGACTGAAAAAGCCCTCCAATCTTTGGCATGCTTCTGAAAGAATATGTGGCCGACAAAGTCGACACCTTCATAAAAAAGCATTCCCTCGTATTTCAGACGACCCATAAGCCAAATCAGAAACCATCCTGGGAGCCATCGGATCAATCGTGTTTTCCTGTCAAAAGCGCTTCCTTTGTCTGGATTTCTAATCCAATGGACGACATAGGCACGTTCGGCCTTGTGACGACGTTTGGTGCCGCTTACCATTTGAATGTTCATCAGGTTCGATAATTACATTTTAATTTTTTACTGTCAATTTTGCTCTAAAGGCGTGAGGGTGTTTGACCTGTTTGTGTAAATGAAAAGCCGCCTGCTGGTACAGGACGGCGGTTCTTGAATTTGGTTGTTGAGTTATTGTTGCGACCATATCCAGTGGTCTTGATTGGCCCTACTTGCCGAATGGCGACAGGCTAGAGAAGAAGAACTTTTGCCCGTACTTGTCGAAGTAGTTGACCACGATTTTTCTGCGGTCGGTGGGATGTGCCTCGACTGTGATCCAAGCCGATGCCTTGAGCTTCGCGGCGGTGACCTCGCGATTCTCTTCAATGAACCCGAGGATTGGGGCTTTTGGGTCGTCGAGATTTTTCATCGCGACAAAGACGTAGGCCCCGGACTTATCGGACATGTCCAGGGTGGCTTCCTTCACCAGCTCGTAGCGGGCGAGGAATTTTTGAAGGTCCGCGTTTTGGATCACTGTGACCTGGGCATGGGCAGTGAAGTCAGTGCAGAAGGTGAGGACGGCGGCGATTAGGATCAGGAGTTTTTTCATTTGGATGTTGGTGTGTTGATGGTTGTCTACGACAGCATTATCCGTGTGGACTAGCTGTACCTTTCAATGCACTTAAAATAAATGCCCTAAAAGATACAGCCAGAGGTTTAAAGAACTTGTTGGATATTACAACAGGTATAGTATTTCGTCAATTTTCCAAAAATGCTCCAAAGATGGCATGTGTTCGAAGACCTGGCCTTTCCTTTTATATATTTTTTTAGACATAAAAAAATGATGTTCAAATATCTCCTTTGTGTAATGAAGTATCGTCATCTTCGGCTTATACATTAATACTAGTAATTAAATTTAAAGCAACATGATTGATATTGATAAAAAAGATAAAAATCTAGAGAAAAAAAACAAGGAAGTGGAAGATACTGAAATGGAAGCAAAAAAAGCTGATAAGAAAGTAGAAGGCGCGGTTGTAGTTGTTGTGGGCGAGCACGTAGAGGCTGCTATGGTTCATAAGCAAGCAGCTGAAGTCCACATCGACGCGGCAGAGGTTCATATAGAAAATGCTGATGACAAGAAAGTACAAGGAGCCGTGGCGCCTCTTAAGAATGAGCTGAAAGCCGCCCTCGTTCACAAGGAGGCAGCCGAAGATCATATGAAAGTAGCTGAAGATCATATTGAAGCTGCTAAGGAAAATAACAAGTTTTTGACTAAAAAAATTCCTCTAGATCAAAAAATTAAATAAGTCCCATTCAGGGTTCTAATTTATTTAGGTAAATAAAAAAAACAAAAACCCTTCGCTGTTAAGCGAGAGGGTTTTTGTTTTAAAGAATCTATGATACTTAAGCTTGTTCGGAATTTTTTTGAAACCAACAACAAGTGCTACCACAGGGATGACCAAGTGTAATAGGTTGTCATTAAGGTTAACGCCGATAAGTCCAAGAAATGTTTTCCCTTGAGCAAAATTATAATAGAAAGTGAGGATGAAAGGGAAAAAAGGGGCTATTCTCCTGCAGGAAAGGTATAGCTTGCCGGTATAGTTTTCGGGAGCTCATTAGGTTTTCCGTAAGCAAGGACGATCTCTGCATGAGGATTTAATTCAACATTTCTAGGATTACCATAAAATTTTTGACCGTTTACGTACACTTGAATTGTTGAGGTTGCACTCGATAAGTATTGACCAATTGCATTTTCAGTAAATTGCACTCCCCAAATATCAAAAAATTGACCCAGGGTAAACTTTTGAACTGTCGGGGATTCAACATGTATAACACCAGAAGTGTCGTGGGTGTGTATTGAAGAAATAAACCGTGCGCGCTTGTTAAAACCTATATCTGATGGAACGGATACTGATTTTCCATTGATAAAAATATCAAGGTGTTGGTGGGTGTGTACAGCAGAACCTTCTTGTGACAATGCGGGCAGGCCTATTGCTGCTAGTCTTTCTTTTAAGTGTTCAATTTCAGAATACCAGGGCACTTCGGTTTTTTGTAATCCGGGTAAATCAATGTTCTTTTGGATAGGTGTATTGTTGGTAGTAACAGTTTGTGTCACTGATTCTTTGCTGGTGTAAATACTTAATCCAAAAATAATCAGTAAAAGAATAAATATCCCTATAGTCCAAATTATTAGTGTATTTTTTTTAGCCATGATTGTGTCTATTAGTTTGACACAATCGATGTGCTTTTACAATAAATATTAAAAATAGATTTTTTGAAATCGCAGTCCTCGCGAGGGCTCGAACTTTTTTTACTTAAAGATGTTTTTCAATCCTACGGTCAGGTATAAACCACATCATAGAAACTGCAATGATTAATATGTCTGAAATAATTGGGTTAACAAACGCTAACGGAATTGATAGTAGGTAACTTAATAATGAAATTTTACCTTTCCAACTTCTCTTTATTTCTTCTTTAAGTGCATGACTGTTTTCTGCATGAATTAATACAATTTGTTGTAAAATCGTATATGCAATTGCGCAAGCTAATAAAATACAAGCATAAAAAGCTGTCGGTACAGAACCCCCATGATTTTCTCCGAGCCAACCTGTAGCGAAGGGAATTAGTGATAGCCAAAATAATAAGTGTAAGTTTGCCCACATGATACCAGTGCTAACATGTTTAGTGGCTTGGATTAGATGATGATGGTTGTTCCAGTATGTTCCAATGGTTTGGAAA
>JAYUFM010000078.1:0-1657 GCA_043738715.1 bacterium
CTTCAATAATTTTTTGTATTCCCCGATACGAGCAGCAAAAGCACGATGTGCGATATTAATTGCTGTCTCAATATCATCCCACAATCCTTGCAGTCGCCAGATGTTTTTTGCACAATGTTCTTTTGCCTCCTTCACATTTTGTTTCTGAATAGGAGTCGGTAAATTTAAACCTAGATATTTTGCAAGTTTTACTATTTTATCGCTCTTAAGTTTTTTCATTTCGGAATTAGATGGATTCTTATTTCCGAATATTTCTTCTATCATTAAATTTTTGTTTTTATTTATTGTTGCATTATCGCTTAACTTTGATTGATTGATGTTTAATTTAAACTTTGTGACATTGTCGTCAAGACAATCAACAAAGTTAACGCTGAAATTATCACCCCTGAAACATACTGCAGGGAGATGTGATTTCAAATATCCCATAACAGTATTTTTGTTGATATCAATCAATGCTACCACTTGCAGTAAACTACTCACTGCATTAGCTAATGCTGTTAAACATCTTAATGATGTGGTCTTTGTTATAATAACTGAATTAATATTTTCTGCATCAGCTGCAGAAGGAGGTTTCAATTTAGTCCATACTTCAACGATTGGAACCCAAAATTCATAATTGATAGTGCCGTCCACAAGATTTATTTTTTTTGCAAATTCTTGCATACTCGTTTTTGTACTGTTCGCTTCGATCCATTCCTTTGCGCCGATACTTTCGAACTTCTCACTTATGTCATGAAAGTAATAATGAAAATTTTCCTCTAATGTCATCAGAATTGGTTGTAATAAATCTATTTCTATATTCCAATCTGCAGGTTGCGAGGCGGTGAGCGGCTTAATTTTAGATTCGAGTTGTTGGATAAAGATGGAAGTTATTTTCAAAGCCTGTCTGCCCATACTCTTAGCTGCATGGAAGACGTCATTGAGACCCTTCACGGTCTGTTGCGAATATTCGATAGGACCATTTATTCTTTTGTAACTTTCAATTTTCTTTTTGTTCGCAGCATTATCGTCAATTTCCACTGCAACAATATCTAATTTGCGTTGATTAATGGCTTCATCGAGTGCCAGTGATACTAGTATTCCTTCTTTAAGCCATGCTCCATTTTCAGTATCTACTCTAGAAAATAGGGCCCTGGATCCGGATCCAACCATAACCGTAGCACACTGTGCTTTACGGGCTCCAGTATATCTCACGTCCATGCTAACAATTATCCCTTCACCCAATGACTTCAATTCATCACATCTCATCGTTCTGATTCTCTCTTTCTCAGATAATAAATACGGCTGTACGAAACATTTGACAAGATCATTTAACATGTTGCGACTTGGCGGGGTCAACAGCATCGTGGATAAGAATTGCTCTGAATGAGCTTTTGTTGTAGGCGTCATGTAACAGGCCAATGCATAAAGTACATCAGGAATATAAGCTGTCCTCGTTGACTGAGGCAAGAATATTGCTCCAGACGAGGTCCACTTATAGAGACCTTGGTCCCAGGTTCCACAGTCACACTTCAGAGAACAACTTACTGTAACCTGTAGAGTGAGTCTTTTCAGAAACACACTACTCCTGCGGATGACTATATTCCCTGGACAAGACTTCCCATGATTGTGCATCATTTTAATTAATGAAATAATCTTCATTGATGTTCCCAAAAAG
>JAYUFM010000079.1:0-4733 GCA_043738715.1 bacterium
GTAAAACAATAGATTTAAAACCTATGATTGTCAATGAAATTTATCCATAAATATCAAGCTGGAAATCATTTCAAAATATAGGTTATAATAGCCAAATCATGTCAGACATCTTCGAAAAACGTCTAAAAAACCTCAACAAAAACCAGAAAAAAGCCGTAGAAACAATTGATGGACCAGTTCTTGTGATAGCTGGGCCGGGGAGTGGAAAAACTGAAATTTTAGGTTTACGAGTCGCTGAAATTTTGCGTAAATCTCAGGTTTTACCCTCACAGATTTTGTGTCTCACTTTTACTGATTCCGCATCATTAAACATGCGTGACAGATTGTCACAGATTATAGGGGATGAAGCTTACCGTGTTTCTATTCACACTTTTCATAATTTTTGTGTAAATATTATTAATCGCTACCCAGAATATTTTTACAAGGGAATTCCTTTTAGTGTTGCAGATACTATAACTAAATCAGAAATATTACAGTCAATTTTGGAAAAATTAGACAGAGACCATCCATTTCGTACAACCATGTCAGATGGAAAATATGTATATTTATCAGGAATAGCTAAAGCAATTGAGGCCTTGAAACGCGCTGGTCTATTACCTGATGATTTCAGAAAAATTTTAGAAGAAAATAAGAAAGATTTGGAAAAACTTTCTGGGGTGATAAATAAAATATTTGGCGGTGGACGTATGTCTAAAAAGACTTTGGAATTGGCTATTGGAATAAAAAAGGAATTAATAAAAGAGATTTCGAATATAAAAAACGAGTTTGTAATTGACAGTGTACTTTTTCCACATCTAAAAAAAGTCATTTTAAGTTCTCTTATTGTGGCAATTAAAAAATCTGAAACAGAAGAAAGCACTAAACCCCTCACTGCTTGGAAAGATGAATATTTAAAAGCAGACGAAGAAGGTTTGCCAGTTTTACGTGAAAGTATTTATCAAGACAAAATGCTTGCATTGGTAGAAGTCTATAATGAATATCGTAAGACTATGCATGATTCAGCATTGTATGATTTTGACGATATGATTTTGGATACTATTGAGGCTTTAAAAAAACACACAGGGCTTTTAACGGAACTTCAAGAACAATTTCAATATATTTTAATTGATGAATTTCAAGATACTAACCAGGCCCAGATGAGCATTGTCAAAATGATCGCAGATGCGCCTGTAAATGAAGGTCGCCCAAATGTAATGGTGGTGGGTGATGATGATCAAGCTGTTTATCGTTTCCAAGGTGCTGAAGTTTCAAATATTATCAATTTTAAAAAAATGTATCGTGATGTTTCGATGGTGACAATGACTGATAACTATAGATCAACTCAGGATATTCTGGATGTGGCTTCACATGTTATAAAAAAAGGAACTGAACGTTTAGAAAATATTTATCCTGAATTGGAAAAGAATCTGACTGCTGAAAATAATGATTATAAAACAGGCTTAAAAAAGGGCAATATTCATCATTTCCAATTACCCTCAAGTTCACATGAATGTCACTATATATCACGTGAAATCAAGCGTTTAATCGATTTAGGTACGAAACCTAGCGATATAGCTGTAATAGGCCGTAAACACGAATTTTTAGAGAATCTGGTGCCATTTATGAAGGGGGCGGAGGTACCTATCAAGTATGATAGAGAACAAAATGTTTTGGAAGAACCACATATCAAAGAATTGATCATAATGTCTCGGTACGTGTATTCGTTGATCAATCAAGATGGAATAATTGATGAATCCTTGTTACCTCAAATCCTATCTTTTGGTTTTTGGGAGATACCGCGCATCGACCTTTTTAGATTGTCGGCCGATGCGCGTGTTAAGCGCTATGATGATGGGTTTAAGTTCCTAAATCTGTCTCTTGAATCAGAAAGTCAAAAAATAAAATACGTTGCCAATTTTTTAGTCGAGGTTTCTCAAATGGCCATGAATGAGCCAGTAGAGAGAATCCTGGATGTTCTTGTGGGTGCACATATTCCATTGGTTCCAGATAACGAAAATGAAGATGAATCTAACATGAAGGAATTAAATAAAAATTCTAAAAATAATTCTGAAAATGTAGAATTCGTAAGTCCGTTTAAACAGTATTATTTTAATAACAAAAAACGTACACACCAAACTGCCGAATACCTGACATTTCTATCAGGCCTCAGAATCTTTATTCGTTCATTAAAAGATTTTAGACACGGAGAAGACTTAACTGTAAAAGATCTTATTGAATTTGTGGATATTCATGAAAAAAATAATTTACAATTGAACGATTCAAGTCCTTTTAGTAATGCATTAGAAGCAGTTCGTTTATTAACAGCACACAAATCAAAAGGTTTAGAATTTGACACTGTTTTTGTGATGTCGTGTCAAAATGAAGTTTGGGCAGGACGGGGACGAGGAAATAATTTGCCGATGCCTAAAAATCTCCCTATTTATCCAGCCGGCGATAACGAGGATGATAAATTAAGACTGTTTTATGTTGCGCTCACTCGTGCTAAGAGGGATTTGTATATAACATCATATCTGCAGACGGATATGGGAAAAGAGTCAAACTTGTTAAGTTATCTTTTAATTAACGAAGAAGACGGCGAATCGATTGTGGCTAGACACTTAAAACCAAACCTTCCAGACCCTAATGATTACGCAGATATCAATTCTCCAAGTCACAGTGAGGTTTTAACTTCATCGTGGACAAATTATTTTACGGCTCCTTATTTAAATGAAGAAGAGGCCCTTTTAAAGTCACTACTGGATAATTACAAATTGTCAGTGACACACCTAAGAAATTTTACAAATGTAGAAAGGGGTGGGCCACAATTGTTTATTGAGCAGAACCTATTACGTTTTCCACAGTCAAAAAACGCTTCTAGTGCCTTTGGAACAGCGGTGCACTATGCCCTGGAGCAATATGTTTTAAAATTAAAGTCGGAGAATAAAAGACCAGAAAATCAATTCGCGTATGATTGTTTTGTTAAGGCACTCAAAAAAGAGCACTTGCCGCGCAAGGATTACACTGAACTAGTTAAAAAAGGAACTGAATGTCTCGATACATTCCTTGAAAAAAATGCCGAAGATTATTCTAATAAGGATTTAACAGAAGTTAATTTTGCCGACCAGAACGTTATTGTCGAGGGTGCACATCTTACTGGAAAAATTGATCGTATTGTTCAAATAGGAGGAGACAAAGTGATAGTTCATGATTATAAAACTGGTGACCCTCTAACATCATGGGATGATAAAGATGGTTATAAGAAGAACAAAATATATGATTATAAAAAGCAATTAGTTTTTTATAAAATATTAATTGAAAACTCACGTAACTATAGGCATTTAAAAATGACACATGGTGTGATTGATTTTATTGAAGCAAAAAATGGTAAGGTAATTTCTCTGACCTTTGATATGAATGACCCAGAAGTTCTTGAATTAGAAGAAAGGGTTAAAAAATTAGCAGTTACAGTATATAAAAATATTATGAATCTTGATTTTCCAGATATAAAGGAATTTAGTCAGGATCTGAAGGGTACGATCGCATTCGAGGATTTTTTGCTAGAAAACAAATAGTAATTGAATAGTCAGATAGAATTGTCTGAGCAAAAATTGCCAGATACAGAAAGCCCGCCATAAATTATTGGACTCTCTGATGGTCCAACTTAGTGGCGGGTGATTGTAGACGAGAGTTTGTTCTCGATTCTACCGTCTGTCGTCGACGAGTTGCAACTCGAAGATTGGTTTTTTGTCCGATAACCAGAACACTTCGAAGCAAGCGCTCGACGGTTGTCCATAGGCGACAACTACGCCCAAGTGCACCAAGCACTCGAAGAACCTGGATATCTAACATCTGACTAATGATCTGGTTCCGGAATTATTTTAACCCAGTCGGATTTTATTGCAAGCTTTCGATAGGTGCGAACTGGTTGATTTTGCCAAAATTTGAATAATAAAAAAACACTTACATAATCAGTAAGTGTTTTTTTTAAAGAATTGTATTCTTGAATACTACATCTTTCCCATTTCTGAAACAATTTGCTCGATAGCTCGGATAGGAAGTGCACCAAAGCCATTACCGTTATTATCAACTAAAGGTGTGAATTCACCGTTCACTTGTACAACGCTGTATGGTGTTCCGTGTCCACCAGCTTTTTCACCTGCGATTACGTCATTAGAAATTTGAGAAGCATATTTACCACTATCAAGACATGTTTTGAATTTAGCCTTGTCTAGGTTTATCTTATCAGCAAGGTCGTAAAGTTTCGCTGGGTCAAGTTTGTTATTTGATGGTGTTATAGCAAACAAAGCATCTGCATATTTCCAGAAAGCATCTGCTCCACCAACCTCTGTTGCACATTCGAATGCTTCAGATTCCTTCGGAGCCTTAGGGTGTAGACTTTCAAGTGGGTACATTCTGTAGACTACTTGTAGGTCGCCCGCTGCTTTGTGGTTTTGTATTAATGTAGTTATTGTCTCGTGGTACATTTTACAGAACGGACATTCTGGATCAGTGTAAATAATTAATTTAACCTTTGCATTTTTAGGACCAATAGTATGGTCAGCATCAGTAATTGGTTGTACGTCTACTTTTGGTTTTAGTGAGTCACCCCCAGAAATAATATCTGCGACACTTCTTTTATCAGGTGACTTGGCACTGCTGCCTTTACTCGAATAAATTGTTCCTGCTATTATAACCCCGGCAATAACAATTGCGAGAGGTAGCATGTATTGATTAAATGTTTTCATGACAAGTAT
>JAYUFM010000080.1:0-1636 GCA_043738715.1 bacterium
CCAAAAATCTCATCTCCACCATCGGCCGAAAGTGCGACCTTAACTTCATTTCTGGCTAATTTACTTACAAGCCTGGTGGGAATAGCAGAACTGTCTGCAAATGGTTCATCAAAATAATAACATAGGTCAGGAATAATTTCTTGAGCATCGGCAGATGTGCAAAAATATTCTGTATGCTCCGTACCAATATATTTAGCTATTTCTTTGGCAAATGGTGCTTCATTATTTCCTTCTTCAAATCCAATTGTAAAAGTTTTTAATTTTTCACTACTCCCGTTTTGCAATAATGCCGTTACAGCTGTACTATCATATCCACCACTCAAAAAAACACCTACAGGCACATCTGAAACCATTCGATATTTGCAGGCAGAAAGCAACAATTTTTCTACCTCGTTTTTCCCTTCCTCATACTCTATTACAAGGGAAGGCTTACTATAGTATTCTAACACATCCCAGTACTTTTTAGTAACTATTTCCTTATTGCTAAGATTTAATTCAAGATAATAGCCAGGCTCTATTTTATAGCTGTCCTTAAAAATTGAATGAGGGGCAGGTACATGACCATATCTGAAGTAAAGATTTAGCGAATAGGAATTAATTTCCTTTTTAAATTTAGCGTGTTTATGAAAGGACTTGAGTTCGCTTGCGAAAAGGAAAAGTCCATCACGCCAATAGTAAAATAGTGGCTTTACACCAGCTCTATCCCTAATTATTGTTATTCGTTTGGCGTGCTTATCATAAATAACAATGGCAAACATGCCGATGAACCGATGCACACAATTAATTCCCCATTCTTCATAAGCATGAAGAATAACCTCTGTATCAGAATTGGTAGAAAAGCCATGTCCACACTTGATCAATTCTTCCCTGATTTCCTTATAATTATATATCTCTCCATTAAACACAACAGAAAGATGATTATAGGACATTGGTTGATTACCAGCCGCAGAAACGTCGATAATTGATAACCTGGACTGCCCAAAACCCACCAAGCAATTACTTTCCTGATAAATTTCATGTCCTTCATGATCCGGCCCCCGATGTCTTAAAGCAGACACCATTGATATTAAGGTATCCTGCGAAGATGTATTATTGAAATCAATAAAACCCGTTATTCCACACATAAATTATAAACTTGAATTGTTTTTTTCACCATTGACTCCACCGAGTAATTTTGAAGGGCAAATGAATATGCCTTATCTGCTTTTTTAATTGCCAATGGCAGATCATGTATTATGGCACTTATTGCTTTCACAGCATCTTCCTTATTGTCGGGGCTTATAATGGTACCTAATTCTCCATTTTCTAAAATTTCAGGAATAGCCCCCGCACTGGAACCTATAATGGGTACTTTTTGATACATTGCCTCAATTAATACCAATCCTAGCCCCTCCCATTTTGATGGAAGGCACAGGAAATCAAACTTCCTGATATGAGATGATACGTCATCTAAGTACCCATAAAAATAAACTCTGTCAGCTAAACCTAACTTTGATGTATATGCCTGCAACTTGTCTTTTTCTGGTCCATTACCTATAAGCACCAATGACACCTGTGGTAATTCCCTAATACAATCCAAAAAAAAGAATAAATTCTTTTGTTCTGTCAATCTCCCGACAAATCCTAAATGAATAAA
>JAYUFM010000081.1:0-1617 GCA_043738715.1 bacterium
CAATGCCTCCAAAAATAATGGATCTTCCTGTCGGTGATTTTCTCTTAGATAGGCAATAGAGAAATTATCCTCGAATACTTGATCCTGAAAAAAATATTGACCTTCACAACCCAGATCTTTATCGACAACGGGGGCCAACTGCAGAATATCGCCGACGAGTATTATTCGCACACCACCGAATGGTTCCATATTATTATTGATTTTTTGGAGAAATTTGTTGAGAAAAAAAAAAAGATCTACACCACACATTCCAGCTTCATCCACAATCACAACTTTACATAATTCAGCATTTTGGAAAACATCCAGACAATGATTAGATATTCTCTTAATGTGGTCAATTAAAAACCTTTCGTGATCAACACCACGTTGATTTAGTTGTTTATCAAGTTCAGGCGATACACGTAACCCCAAGAAATGATATAATGTAGTCCCGTTTATATGTGTTGAGGCAATATTAGTAGTCGCTGTTAATGATACCCCGGTATAACCATAGATACGAATAAGGGTAGGATACACAAAATTTAAGACGTAACTTTTTCCAGATCCAGCAACTCCAGTGAGGAAAAAATTATCATTTGTAGCAATGATTGTTTGACATGCAATACTCTGTGATTCCGTGAACTTACTATTAAGTTCTTTAAGATAACTGTCAAAAGTTGGAGAGTGCAAGTCCCAATGAAGTGGCTCGATACCATTATTATAAAAACATAAGTGATTTTTCCACGCTGCTGTTTTCAAATTCTGTTTCGAGGTTATCCTTTTGCAACAACTGCACGCAATTGCGCCAATTACGGATGCATTGTTGCTCTGGCAATTTGTGGTTAAAAGATCCAAGAAGGCATTTACTCCTGTAGAAAATTCGGATTCAATTTTAATTAATGAAGAATTCATTTTTGACGCAATTTCTGATTTATTGTCTTGCATTTTACTTCCTTTGTACCAATATGTCTTAAGTTTTTCCATATTTATTTGACCACCGCAAACTTTCAACATAGCCTCATTTATTCCATTCCATGATGGATTCAGCAATGGTCGTGAAAATAAATATCCTAAGCGTGGTGCAAAATAGGCTTTGGTTTCAAAGCATCGTCTCCCGGAGAAAAAGTTCTTTGCAAAGTATGTCAAGTATTGCCAGACTTCCGCGAAGACATTGTGAGATAATTGTAATTGAATATAATCGTTGGTAAACCATAGCAACAAAGAATTTGATATGCCTTCAAATGATAAGAGACTGATTTCTGCCAAATCTGCAACTAAATTCCCACTGTAGATTTTGGTACTTTCGACGAATGATTTAATAATTGTCTCGATGTTTTTATCAAACTCCTTGTCATCGCTGTCAAAGTCTTTACTCTCAAAGGTCAGCTCTAGGCGGGCCATGCCACCATTTTTCCTGATTCCATCAATGTGCTCAGACGCTTTCGATATCCATTTGGCTGTTTTATCTCGTGCAATGTTATTATCAATATATGATTTGCTTTTACCACCCGCAGTTTTAATAAATGTCCTTATATCCATGAGATCTTCACCAAGTTTCTGTAATCCCTTTTTTCCGTGAAGTGATCTTAGATTAGGAGAGTAGTTTTGTACTCTGCGAAGAGTAGGGTTATTAGACAA
>JAYUFM010000082.1:0-1609 GCA_043738715.1 bacterium
ATTTTCTAAAATCATTAAACAGATTGGTCGCTCGTCAATTAGTTGAAACAAATACAAAAACAGTAGAAAGTATTTCAGGCTCTACACATATTCGCCTTACTAGTTCCGGATGGTATTATTTAAAGTATCTAGTTAGCTCATTTGCATACTTAGATTTAGTTTTTCAGGATACTCCCATAAATGATTCTGAAACTACTAAATTTTTGGTTGATTCGATGAATAGAGTAAATAATTTAAGTGACCCAGAGGAAGATAAAATAGCACGCATGGAGGAACGGTTTAATCGAGTTAAAGTTTTCTTGGATTATTTACAACTTGAAGAAGAAGAGGAAAGGAAAAAATATTTCATGGATGAAAAAACTAGCATTATTTATTCCAGCTTTGTTGGTAAAATTATTGAATCTTTTATGGAACAAAGAACGTGGATTTCGAGGAGAGTAAAAGAAAATAAAGAGAAATATGAAGAAGAATATAAAATTATAAATGAAATTGACTTAATGATACCTGAGGAAGATGATAATTCACTAATTAGTTCCTAAATATGTATAATTAATTATAAAATCTTGCAGAAAATGTCTAAATAAAAAAGAGGCATATGCCTCTTCCATTAATAGAATCTAGAACTGAATAAACTTACTCAATAAAGTTACTTCTTTTTAAGTTTTCTACTCATTCAGGCGTAGGGCTCCAGCCCTGTTGCCAATCGTTACTATGCTTGCCGCTTGCTTAATCATTCTTAATTACTAAAATCCCGCAACTTTTTTCAAACTAATCTGGCGTAAATTCCCCTATCCTAACAGGCGCAGGCCTATAACCCTGTTGCTTATCATTCAGGCGCAGGGCTCCAGCCCTGTTGCCAATCGTTACTATGCTTGCCGTTTGCTTGGTCATTCTTAATTACTAAAATCCGGCAACTTTTTTCAAACTAATCTGGCGTAAATTCCCGTACTGTTTTCTTTTTGTAACAATTATGAAGCCCTCAAAAGTAAATTGCCATCAATGCCCAATTTTTCGTTCATTGCTTTTAAAAATGAAAGACTGGGTTTTCTTTTATGATTAAGTATTTCAGATAGTTTAGTATCGGTAACTTCCAAAAGTTTGGCTAAGTCTTTTTGTTTTAATTTTTTTTCATACATTTTTAGAGCAATAAGCCCTTCAATAGATTCGGGCATTGGTATAGTGTAATGTACCGCTTCATACCCTTCCACAATTTTGGTATGTTTTGCAAGAGCTTTAGCTTCGGCAGCGGTAAGTTTATCAAAGCCCCCTTTGGAAGTAGCAATCGATAAAATTTCATTCAACTTATTTTCTGCAACCTTTAATGCTGTTTTTGTTATTTCCTTTTTCATGGTTTAAATAGTTTTACAATCAATTTTATCATACTGTTTATGCATACCAATAAAGCGGATGTACACCGTCCGGGTAGTAAAATGCATCATGGCAACCAACCTGTACTTATTGCCACCGGTATTAAAAACAAACCTATCATTGCCAACGCTGTCAACACTGTTGAAAGTATGCTTCACTTCGCCAAAATTCTGACAGTTGCTCAATGCTGTTTCATAATACCATTTCAATAAAGTTTCTTTGGCCTTTGGTTGAAAATTGT
>JAYUFM010000083.1:0-4599 GCA_043738715.1 bacterium
AGCATCTGGCACTTCGCGCCCTCGATTTTGATCGCGCGCTGCGAGAAGTGGTCGAACGCCGCCGAGAATGCATCGGCATGATGACTCAGGTCTGTTACGACTGCCACATGTTTGCTGCCCTGCATCGCCGCCTCGACCATAAGGAGGAGGCCGTAGGGGACGAGCGCTCCGAGTCGGAAGCTGTCGCCCAGAGTTTTCGAGCTCATTGGGAGGTGGAGGTCGGTCAGGACCACGTCGAAACTGCCTTTCGCGAGAATCTCCATCGCCATCTGATAGCCGGTCGCCACTGTGAGGTGATGACCTGCCAAGCCTTTTTTCGCATTTGCGATATGCTTCGGCGTGTCGTCGATCACGAGGATACGGAGGGCATCGTCCTTGGTTGCCACAGTCGCTTCCTCCTGGACCTCTGCGGCAACTGCTTTGCCGTAGCGACGATTGATGGCGGCGATCGTCTGGATGAGGGGAACGAGAAGGCTCTCTTTGGCGTACAGGGCTACGACATTATCGGGTAGATTCTGCGGCTCTTTCCCGTCATTCATGCCCCAGATAAAGATGTAGGGGCGGGACAGATCGAAGCCGTTCTCGACTTGGCGTGGGTCGCTGAAGATCACGATGTCGCGGGGTTCGTCTGCTTTGACGAACTTTACAGGCTCACCGATTGTTTGCTCGAGGGTCCTTCCAAAGGGGCTATCGGCGAAGGTCATGTGGACGCGGATGGTTTTGGGGTCAGTGGGTGTGCTCATTTGATGTTGTCTTTCGTCGTGGTGTTTGCGGTTGTTGAAACGGTTTGAGTTGGAAAAGGGCTTGAACCTTTCTAAAAATATTATAACACTTTAAATAGTCATATGTCAAATTATTTTTTACTGCTCATGTCTCTCAATACTTTATTGATATCAACGTTTGGAGTGTTGTCCTCAACAAATTTTATAAGAGAAATAATCAGCTTTGCAATCTGTTTGTTTTTTATTTCTATAAACAAAGCTTCCCTCATAGAGACAAGGTAAATTTTATGACCAAAGATAAATATCTGGCTTTCGTAGTTTAAGTATTTACTATCTAAAAAGTGAACTTGTGCAGCACGACCAATAAAATTATCTACCCAGCTTTGGCCAAAGATTTCTAACTGGTCTTCAAAGCATTTTTTTGATGCAATTATCTCAGTCAGCATGTTTTTCTCGATAATTAGCTGGTTTATGCGGTCAACCTCTTTAATATCAAAGGTCTTACTCCAAGCTTCACCCACATGATCACCTTGGATTCCAATTAGCCTGTTTCCACCATGTTTATTGATAAGGTTTTTAAATAAATTTGCGATTGTTTCTTGTCCTCTATATATAGTCAAATCAGTATCTTCTGAGATTATCATTTTCTGATAATCATTTACTTGCCTGTTAACTTTTCTCTTTATTTTAAATAATTGTTCATCCAAAACATCCTCATTTGTTTTGTACCAGTATTTTTTCTTCCCATGCTTTAATGAATAAACGAGACCTCTCTTTTTAAGGCTTTCTAATACAAGATATACGGTGGGGCGGGGGATAGGGCAGAGTTTAGCTAGAGTCAGTGGTGTGTGCTTATCGTTTAAATTGAATAGAGAAAGTATTGAGCCCTCATTTTTGCTGAGTAAAAGCAGATCCTTCTGCTCCAAGTGTTTGGTATTCATTGAGGGTAATTATAGATTTTTATATAAAAATGTCAACAATCCTGACATTAAATAACGTGCTTAATTCCTTTAAATATAAGGTTACATCGGAAAATGATGGAATAATTATCTTACTATTTATCAATCGTGATTATCATTGTATAGTAATGCCATCAAACAAATTAAAATTAAATATATGAAAACAAATAAAATAGTAATAGCGGTAATTCTGGTTGTAGCAATCACTGCGATTGTAATTACAACTAAGAAAAACGAAGGGCCAAAGACTGTATCCTTCGGAGTCATCACAGGTCTTTCGGGAGATTACGCAGCGGTGGGAGAGGCATTCGCAAAGGGTGTTGATCTGGCCAAAGAAGAATGGAACACGGCTCATCCGACCAAACAGTTCTCGACAGTAAAAGAAGATGATGGTTTTGATGCTAAGAAAGGATTGTCTGCTTATAGAAAATTAACAAGCATTGATCATGTTGATGGATTGATTAACATGACGACAATAACCATTGATGCTATCTATGGAGATGCAGTAAAATCCGGAATACCAGTTGCTCTAGGTTTTGAACAGGGTATTGATGCTAAAAATGACAACGTCGTTCAGTTGTGGCCGGGTACTTCGCCTGCAGAAGTTAAATTAGGTGGAGAGATTAAAGGAAAAGGATATAAGAACTTAGTTGTTTTTGTAGACAATACGTCAGACGCGTTTAGGAGATTTGCGGATGCCTTCGAAAAGGGTTATGGATCACCTGTACAAGAAGTAAAAATCGCAGCAGATGGTACCGAATTGCGATCTGCGGCACTTAAGGCAGCAACTTTGAATCCAGATGCAATTGTGTTTATTACAAAACCTACATCCGGTGCACAGTTGGTTAAGGAACTTAAAAACTTGAACAAAGGGAAATACCAGTTCGTATTTGATGCCAACATTCAAACTGGTTTTACTGACTATACGAAAATCCTAGGTGATACAAATGTTTTGAACGGAAGCATTCTTTACACTGTGCCTAACGTGTACAGATCAACATTTAACGATTCGTTCAAAAAGAAGTTTGGAAGCGAACCAACTATTGGTTCTGAGACCGGATATAACGCATTTATGCTTTTGGCTTCAAGTTATGATTCTAACAAGTCAGTTTGGGTAAGTAACATGCAGAAGGCAAGTTTTGAAGGTGCTGATGGAAAAATTACATTTGACGAAAATGGAGTAAGAATTCCAGAGCTGAAAATTGGAACAATTGAAAATGGTAAGTTACCGAATTAATCTCATAATATAATTATATGAACAAAACATTAAAAATATTTTTAGGCTTACTAGTGATAACAATAGTGGTCTGGCTAGTGAACTCTTTGATGTCTGGTACCGAGCAGGCTAATAAAATTAAAATCGGAATCATTTCTCCATTAACTGGGCTGATTGCAAATGGAGACAACCTTGGTCAAGGATTTGCGAACGGTGTCATAATGGCACAAGAAGAATACAATGCAGCACATCCTGATAAAGCAGTTTCTATTGTCCTGGAAGATGACGGATATGATTCAAAGAAAGGGATATCCGCATATCAAAAAGAGGTTTCAGTGGATCAGGTAGACTCTATTATAAACCTTTCATCACCGACAATTGACGCTATAAAAACAGAAGTGCAAAAGAGCGGAAAACCTCTCCTTCAGCTTGGTGCGGAAGCGCAAGTGTCAAAGGACAATGTCTTTCAAATGTTTCCAGATCAGACTTCTATCAAGATGGTCGCAGAGGAAGCCAATCGAGATGGCATTAAAACTATTACAGCTGTGATTGAACAAGTTCAGGCTTATGAAAAGTTTATTACCGATTTCCAAGCGACATTTAATGGGACATTGATTATTGAAAGAGTGCCTTCTGGCGAGAAGGATTTGAAGTCAACTGCTTTGAAATTAAAAACTGAAAATTCAGATGGGGTCTTGATCTTTATGTCAGCACAACCAGGCTCTCAGTTGGTTAAGCGAATGAAGGAGATTAGTTATAAACCAAAAAACATTTATTTCGATTTAGGTTTACAATTGGGTTCGAAAGATTATGAGGCTGCACTTGGAGGGTTTGATTATTTAAATGGAGCGAAGGCTCTTTACGCAGTTTCTAAGGTTGATCCAAATTTTGATTCTCGCTACAAAGCAAGATTCAATGCAAATCCAGACATGATGTCTGGATACGGATTTGATTGCTTTAACGTGATCATTGCAACGTATGCGAATACGTCAGATAAGTGGATTGAGAATATCCAAAAGTATAAAGATGAAGGAGTGACAGGGAAAATATCATTTGATGATGTTGGACTGAGACCTGCTGATTTTAAAATTGCAGTGGTTGAAGATGGAAAGGTGGTGGTGAAATAGTTAAGTCAAATAAAATAAAAAAGCGTCTAACTAATAGGCGCTTTTTTATTTTCCCGCACTCTTCCACGCCAAATTAAAAATCATTTTCATCATGCCGTGGATAATATCGTCCTCAATGATTACACCGATAATATTTTCACCGCCAAGTTTAGTGATCGAAACTTTATTGGTTCCATAAATCGTCAGCTCGGCCTCGAAAGGGAATAGGTCTTCAGTAATAAAGCGAATGTCAGGCCACACCAATTTGTTAATTCCTTTGAAAACGGCATTATTATAATTTCTGTCCTCCCCAGTGTCTGGAACAATAGCTCGTGTAGTAATTTTCTGGCGTTCTTTTGATTTAATAAATTCACGAAGTTGTTTGGGTGGTAAGTAGTTTTTAAATTTCTTGGCATTTGAAATGGCCAACATTTCATAATTTCCTTTACCACTCACCATGTCATTGCAAAGGTTAAGGATGGTATCAGGTCCTTCAAAAAAGAGGACTTTGGGTTTATTGGATACAAGGGAAAACAGCCCCTCAAGTTCTGGTAGTGCTCGTTCTGCCTTTTCTAATTGTTCTTTTGCGATTTGGA
>JAYUFM010000084.1:0-4596 GCA_043738715.1 bacterium
TATGCCAATCGGTATTTTTCCAGGTTATCATCACCCGAAATTGAGAAGTCGCCGATCTTGATTGCCCTCTGAATATTTCTTTGATGTACACCCTTGAAATCCTGACAAGGAACTAGTGTCTTGCGGTGCCGCATGCACTGTCAAATAATCTTTTTGAAGCCAAATCCACAAAGTTGAGTTTTGGAGCTTTAAAGCTAAAAGTTGCAATTTGATTTTGTGTTGTGTGAGAGCGTAACGAACGAGACGAGACGAAATACAAAACAGAAAAAATATTTTTTCACGACCGTAAGGTCGCAGATTATTCCCCATGAATGTACGTGCGTACAAAATTTCATTTTCCAGAGGGGTGCCAAACCACCATCAAGGGGGTATAGAAAAAGAGAGGGGGCACTTACAACCACCCCACACCGGTTAAATCTTTCTCACCGGCTTCCCACTCAGGATTGAAATACCCAGTATTGAATCTTGATGAGGCAGTATGTCGATAGAAGTGTATTTGGCCATCACAATCTCTGCCACTACATAATACCTTTTGCAATCAGGTCCGGTAGCGTTAATATTTGGAGTCTGCGATCACATCGGCTGTTGCAGTCCTGATCTAAGCATGTGAGTAATCCTGTGTCTCAATCGATTGGCGAGATGGTGATTTTTGTTTTCTTGTCCTCCATTTGTGGGATTGTCAAAGAACTTTCTAGCCTACGGATGGCCTCTGCACCACTTTCGGCAGTAGTTTCTTAATCACATCCTCTTGGATTTCGTGAATTTGGTGCAGAGGCCGTCGAAAATCCATTAATTTCTTACATCTCTAAAATTTTGTCACAGGCAAAATCTGATGTCAGGTTATCTGGCTATCCAAATCTTGAAATCTTCTCTCGATTCTTTCTTTGAATTGAAATTGTTGAGGGATTCAAGCTCAGGTGGGAAGCCTGGTGAAGATGTCCTCTCTGAGATTCTCAACATGGCCGGACAAACGGTCTCCGCAGAAGACACGATTTTCGTGCTGCGAAGTCTTTGCAAGAGAAGCAACGTGTCAACTATATTTTCCTCTCACGGGATTTCGCTCGTAAGGGGTAGAAAAATCAAAATAGCGTATCGCTGTGGTGAATCGTTTAGCCTTGATGAATTTAGTATGTCTGACCTAGACATAGGGTCAACGTCCCTCAATCGTAATGACCGTGGAAGTCAAAAAAGTGGGCTGAGTTTTTCTGAGGTATGACATATATATATGAAGTGAAATGTATCAGAAGGACAATGTGTGAATAGTATCTGATAGTGTGTTCGTACTTGCTCAAACTTAGGGTACTATACCGTCGATACCGGTCCCTTTCCCCCCCTACTTTGGGGTCAGCCCTGGGGTACGAAGACCACCTTGTACTGAGCTGAGTTTTTCTGAGGTATGACATATATATATGAAGTGAAATGTATCAGGTATACTTCTTTTTACGTTTTTGATTACTTTTTTTTTTTAGGTTCTTCATTGTCATGGAATCATACTCGTAGACCTGAAGTTTTGGCATTTTGAGGAGTGCCAGAAAAATTTAAGACTGTTAGTTAATGATGAACACCGATTATCACATTTTTGCTCGGATTTATGCGATTTAGCGATGAATGTCAGCACCCAAATTCGAGGAAGAACATTTCTTGGATTTATATTACCAAAAAAAAAGAAACGCTTATATTCAGATATTGAAAACATTATTTCGATACCAACGGCGTTGTTATTCTCAAAGCATGGCGTGTTGACTGAATATTGGATTCAATCATTCGAGTGTTTCAAAGAGAAGAACTATCTCCAAAATAAAGAGATAACTTGCAAATGTTGCAAATTATTCTGGAGGAGTTTCAGAGGATTATCACCGAAGGAAACAGTCTTACTAAGTGACTACAATAAAATTTTAAAAAAAAATACAAAAGTTATAGAAGATCTCAAAAAAGTAAATTTTGATTTAAACGTAGAAAATGAAAAGCATTCGAAGGAGGCAAAAAAAACACTTAATAAATTAAGAAAAAAAGTGTTTTACTGGCGGCTGCAATGTAAAGATTTAAAAAAAGCAGTTAGTCAGTGGCGTAAAGTGGAGCATGTACGGAAAGGTTTTATAGATGTAAGTGAAGAAGAATCAATAACATGGCACAAATTTTATGTTTTCATTGACGAAATTATCAGTAGAGAGCATGCCGGAGATCCTGAAAAAATAAGTCTACATAAAGAATTAATTCGATCAGAAACTTTTCAGCTCGGTAAATTTAACAAATCTGGTAATAAGAGAGGCATAAGAACTACCAAGTTATCATCCCGTATTCTAAATTATGCATTGGGATTAGCGCATAATTTAGGAAAAACTAATTACGAGAAAGAGGCTGCACTGCGTTCCTTACCCTGTTGGTCGACATTGACAAGGTAAGTTGGTAAATATGCAATGTCATCAATGTATGTCTATATATAATAATGTAATATTATAATTCTTGCGAATTTATCAAATAACGTATTATCATCATTTGTTTCAGATACAAATCAAATTTCAATTGTGAGGTTGGAGTCCAAATAAATAATTTGTTAATGGCTTCTCGTTCAGCGGGACAAAACGGAAATATGAGTAAAGAACACTCAGCCTTACTAATAGATGAAATGATGATAACTAATGGTATTATGTATTCTGTTACTAGAAATAAAGTATTTGGATTAGCAGAAATCTCTGCACACGGAATAAAAAACGAAATTTATCAGGATTTTTATGGTATGAATTCAAATGAGTTACAACAAGAAAAAATGACAAATATGAAATATTTCGATGAAACTGCACAAAAGTTAAAAGGTCATACAGCTACGGGATTAACTCAGGTAATGATACTTATTGACTGAAACACATATAATTCCATTCAAATTATTATATGACTGTTTTCTTTACAAATAATGTAGGTCAGAATGGTAAGCTTGGCAGGTTGTCAGCTCGACTACTGCGTATATCAATGTTTCAATACATCTATGACTTCATTGGATATACACTCCATTTTACGAGAAGTTCTGATAGCAATAGCAGCAATGCATTTTGATATCATTGCAATAATAGGCGACGGAGCGCAGTGTAATCGTCAATACCAAAAGAAATACTTTAATTCTGGGGGTTGCAACAACTTGCATATGGTTCATCCTATAACATTAAAACCGATTTATTATATATCAGATCCCTCTCATGTTATCAAAAAAATAGTGTCTAGCCTATCGAGCAAAAATAGGAATATTTTCAAAAAAGTAGAAAATGAAGATAGGATAATATCACTCTCAGTAATGTTTGAATTGTGGATGTCTTTCAACGACCACTCTGGGCTCAACAGGTTCAAAACTTTTAAGACAATTGACTTCGTCAAGAACTCATTCCAAGCGATGAGAGTAGGACCGTGCATTAAGGTTCTTGGTCCAAAAATGATAGAAATGATAGATTTAGCATTGCTTTACAAAACCGAATACGAAATTTTTAAAAATGAAGAAAAAAATAACGGTAAAATAAATCCATATGAATTCTACAAAAATTCCGAAATTTATTTAGGATGGAGAGAGGTTTCTGTATACTTTTCAAATTTATTCCTGATTCTAAACTCAACAGAAAACAGATTGAATACAACAAGTTATTCCGAAAATTATCATTACTTAATAAAATTCAATCAATGGTTTAGTAGTTGGAAGAATGAGTGCATTGAAAGGAGAAGAGAAGAATTGCCAATCAAGCATACAGCATATGAAGCTATGACTGGATTTTTTACAGCAGAGGCAGCAGAAGATTGCCAATCGATGATTCAAGGTATAATTTCTATCACAAAATATTACTGCAGCACCAATAACAATAGTGGAGAATTCTTTTGTTTTCTTCCTCGCCGAATTAGCCAAGATTTAGTGGAGAATGCCTTTGCAAGAATAAGAGTCGCTATTGGACACGCTAGACTCGATCACTCAACAACGTTTAATGCTTGTATTCAGGTAAACATGATGAAAGAGGTAAAAGTTAGTGAGCGCGCAACCAAAAAAAGAAATGCTGCTGGCGCTAACAATGATGTTGAAGAATTATCAGTAGTCAATGCTAGTACTGACGATAGCATTAGTTATGCCGCAAATTGGCGGAAAAATAACGCAGTGCGTAAAAATCTAATATACAATAATTCGAATAGAATCATTTGGACTTTGGTCAATGGGATTAAAAAAATAAACATTTCGAAATGAATATGTAAAATTAATTAAAAGTTACAATAAAAACAATAGTGAAAGTAAAGTAAATAACTAATCTTCAGTATCGTCAATCATTAAGTGAGAGGAAAATGATGCGTCAAAAGTATTTTCTTCATTCTCCATTCTAATTTCATCGGTACGTAAACTTTCTTCTTTTTCCTGGTCGTCACTTTCACCTATGTCTTCTACCCCCTCTTGTTCAATTAAATTGTTTAATATGATTATGTGTGCAGGTATAATTTGCTCAACTGCAAATTCATCATTTGTCGTACGGATATGCACAGAACAATTTGATGTATGTTTAGTATACCAATTAAGTCGAACAAATTTTTTTCCACACATACAAGTTAATTGAGATAAGTCACTATTGTTTTTAC
>JAYUFM010000085.1:0-1597 GCA_043738715.1 bacterium
ATTCACAATGACGACTACACGTATGGAGTCGCCGTTTGGTTTTTCTGAATGCCTGACGATGCTACTAGTTGCGTTATTAACCGCAGCTAGTAGCATCGATTATATCATTTGAATGTCCAATAACTGTGTTATTCAACAATTTTGTTGTCGGCGCTCCTCCGCTAGACTGATCCAGCCGTCCAAAATGGTAAGTAAAGCCGAAAAAGTGCCATGTGTATGATTTCTACCGTACAAGTATCCGTACATGGTCTTTATTCTCGTCAATTCGTTACCTGAATGTTCCCTGGCAGGCAATATTACGCATGGACCGTCAGATGACATTCGGGAGCTCTTTTCACCGAGTCAAGCGTGGGAAGAAGTAAGTATGAGCTTAAATTAAGCTTTCATTCGATTAATTACAGGATAAACCTTCTCCCAAATTTTTTATCCTTACGAGTAATGTAACTAAATGCTGCAAAATTTTAAAACACAGGGGTGACACTGACATGCGCATTTCGCACATTAAAATGAGGACTCCGTGACCTCAAATAGGTAAACCAGATGATACCTAACCTAAATTGTATCTAATTCCCTCTCCAACTCTCTCCCAAAAATTTTTGTTCATATGAGTAATGTAACTAAATAGAATTTGTTTTCAATGATTACAATTTTTATTTTAATAATTCAAATTCAAACAATAATAATTATTGATTTTCCTCAGCATCTTCTGCATTAGCACGAGGAGCATTTATTTCTTTTTCAAACTCCTTCAGTAATGTCTGCTGATTGTTTCTATTTAAATCATGCAATGTAACAAATTTTTTTAAATCTTTGTATGTTTCGTAGTGATGTAACACCCTGCTTACACAAAAGTCTTTCATTGATGGTTTATTTCCTGACTTTATCTGCTTCACTATTTCACCTTTTGCTGCAATAGCAACCTTAAGGAATCCAATAGTTATCTCAGTCTTCATTAGTATTCTCTGATACTTAGAAAAGTATTCTGCTTCCATTGATCTTCTCTGTTCATCCTTCATTTTTTTTAAATACTTCATATAATCTGGGATAACTGTGTTATTCGTTATGTTTCTTCCTCTTTCTATCATTGTATTCATATTCTCCCATCTCATTGCTCCTTCAGTTACATTTGACGGGGGGGTTCTAATTGCCTTCATCAAATCCAAACGCAATACATTTATTGGAGAAAAATCCCGAAAAAATAAATTGGCGTTATTTCCACTATTAGGTCAGACGGGTGAACATTGGAACTATGCCAACGATCAATGTTGGAAATTGTTACAGAGAAGTGATTCCCGAACTCCATGAAAAACCAAAAAAACAAATCCCCGATCAAGCGATTCATGTGGTTCTGGAGCCACATACGGATGCGATCTGCTTCAGCTCTTGAGGTAATTGAGTTGCATTTGTTTTCTTCTGTCCTTGTTTCCCCTTGTCCGTTTGATGATGAGGTAGTTTTTAAATTCTGTTCTTCTCTTGTGGCCTTCAGCATACTATGTTTGATCACTACCCTGGCTGATGCATTCGTGATATCTGATGTTGCGATTGTCATGTTCTGAGGTAATGCCCTATTGACTAAGCTATTAAATAATTCAATAAA
>JAYUFM010000086.1:0-4576 GCA_043738715.1 bacterium
AGTTCTACTGTAGTTGGGCGAGTGTATGTAGACGATCCTAATGGTTCAAATATTTCTGCATATATTTCTAGGAGTCCAATTGTGTCCAATGATGATTGGTTTGTTGCATTCAATGATACTTCCGGGTCAACAATTGTCCGATACGAGATTGCTGAGAGTAATAAAAAAATTAATATCCTCGACAAGTCTGATTGGACAGAAGTACAAAGTCCATATGTTCTAGAAAATCAGAATAGGAGTGTTTACGTTTATATAAAATCAGTTGATTCAAATGGTAACGAGCACATTATTACTTTTCCCCCACAAAAAAGTACGTCATTTTCATTAATTTGGGCTATAATAACAGTAATCTTTATTTTTTGTTTGGTTGGATTTTTTAAAAAAAGAGTTACATCAAATGTTACAAGAAAAAAAACTCATTAGAATAAGCAAAATATTTTCATTACTACTTTTAATATATTTTTTTGCTTTACCAAAATTTGTAGCCGCTGCGGATTTTTCACTCTCTCCAATTTCTGGTGTCGTGGTCCCGGGAACATCTTTCAATGTTGATGTTTCTGTTTCAAATAATAATCAGGCTATCAATGCTGTTTCAGGTACAGTTTCATTCCCGACAGATCTCTTGTCAGTAAAATCAATTTCAAAAGATAACTCTATAATTAAAATGTGGGCAACAGACCCATCATTTTCAAACACAGAAGGTAAGGTGCATTTCGAAGGTGTTATTTTTAACCCTGGTTTTTCAGGAAATAAAGGTACTATTTTAAGAATTGCTTTTACACCCAAAAGAACAGGTAAGGCACAGGTTCTTTTCTCCGATGGATCTATACTTGCCAATGATGGTCTTGCAACAAATATTACAGGACAATTAGGTTCAGCGAGTTTTATTGTCGATACAAATTCACAGGTTACCAGTCCAGAAACAACAACACCTGTGACGACTTCTGCCACTGAAAATCCATTGTTGCCGCTTGCTCCTAAAATTCAGTCTGTAACTAACCCCGACCCAAATAAATGGTACAACAAAGACCAGCCTTCATTTACATGGCAATTACCAGCGGATGTGACGGCTATAAGAACTTTATATGGCAATAGTCCTACATCTATCCCAGAACATGAATACGCTCCAGCGATATCTAATAAAATTTTAGGAGTAGTAGATGATGGTGTTTATTATTTTCACGCACAGTACAGGAATGCTCATGGGTTAGGTCCTATTACACATTTCCGTTTCCAAATTGACACAAAAGCACCATTACCTTTCTTAATTACTTTCCCAGCGGGTAATGAAACTGACAACCCAACACCATTGATAGATTTCAGAACAACTGATAATCTTTCCGGTGTAGATCATTACAATATTAGAATAGATAATGTAGATATCGCACCATTTGTTCCTAGTTCTGCTTCGTCAACTTATATGACCCCAAGTTTGAATCCGGGTAAACACACTGTTGTTGTTAAAGCAGAAGATAAGGCGGGGAACGCTACAATACAGTCAGCTGATTTTATTGTTGATGCAATAGATGCCCCAAAAATTACTGACTATTCAAGAGAGATAGAAGAGGGAGATATTTTGCAAGTTAAGGGTACTTCTTATCCAAACGCAACGGTCACTGTATATTTAAAAGATAGAGGAGGAAAAATAGATGATCAGTCAGCTGAAACTGATTCAACGGGTACATTTAGTTTGACTTGGACAAAGGCAATGGAAACAGGAACTTATTCAATGAGTTCGATAGTAACAGACAGAAGGGGCGCAAAGAGTCAATCTACATTGCCTGTAACAATTGTGGTGAACCAAAAAGCAATATTTAGAATTGGTGGTCTCGTTGTAAATTATTTAGCAATAGGAATTATAATTCTTTCAGCTATTGCAGGATTAATTGCGTTTTGTTGGTTTTTGGTATCGAGACTGCTGTTGTTAAAAAGAAAGATTAGAAATGAAATTTCAGATACAGAAGCCTTGTTGCATAAGAACTTGAAAATTTTAAGAGAGGAAGTTCATTCAAATATAGAGCTTCTGCAGAATACAAAAAATGATAGAAGTCTAACCAAAGAGGAGTCTATTGTTTTAAAGAGTTTAAATAAGCGAATAGATTCAATAGAAAAAGAACTTGAACGTAAGTTGGAAGGGATAAAGAAGGATACTAAATAGGAATATCCGTTGTTAATTCAACATATTTTGACCAATCACTGATACGTGAGATAATGAAAAAGTATTTAAAAACCACTAAACTAGTTCAAAAAAATGAACCCACCAATAATAATTACAAGAGACCCAAAAGATTCATACATTACAATTAAATTTATTGGAGATATTACTACAGATCGAATTGAGGATTTCAAGGCAGAGTTAGAAATTGCTTCAAATGCTATACAAAATGCATTTAAAGAAACTGGAAAAAAACTTCATATAATATTGGATATGGCAGAATTTTCTGGAAATTATAGTTTAGATTCACTTACTGCTCTCGTTGATTTTGCAAAAGGTAATGTTCCTTACGTTGAAAAGACTGCTAGTTTCGGAGGTTCTGACAAGGTAAACATGGCAGGGGAAATTGCTATTGTATTGTCTCACCGTGACAATGTTAAAATTTTTAAAACTAAAGAGGAGGCGTTGGCTTGGTTGGGGTAATATATTTGTTGAAATAAATTTCTTAAGACTTTTACACAAAAATGAAAAGATCAGAAACTTTCACTGAAAGGGTTTACAATACAGTTAAAAAAATTAAAAAGGGTACTACCCTGACTTACCTTGAGGTGGCACGCCTATCTGGTAATCCAAAAGCATATCGGGCTGTTGGAAATATTTTAAATAAAAATTACGATCCACAAATTCCATGTCACCGTGTCGTGAGGTCTGATGGAAGTGCAGGAGGGTATAATCGTGGCCGAGCAAATAAGGTTAAAATTTTGAAAAAAGAAGGAGCTCTCAATTAAAAATATAGTTTAATTTTTCAAGTAGTAATAGTCTTTGCCGATGCTTAAAACTACATCAATCCTTTCAAGTAATTGATCAAGCTGGCCATTTCAATTGTTTCCTGAACAAGAGTGTTCATGTGTCTAATAGTAACGCTGTTATCAATCGCTTCTTTTTGACCTACAATTAATAAATAATGCGCCTGTATTTTTTCAGCAGCAGCAAGTTGTGCAGAGATTTTGTCACGGGACAATGACTGGTGAACATGAATGTTGGCGCCTCGTAACATGTCTATGATTGTCAGACTTTTTAATCGGGCATCATATCCTAATTGAATAAAGAAGAATCGAGTATCTTTTGACTTCTTGTTATTCGCCGGAGATTTCAAACTAGCAGTTATGATTTTAGATGATTTTTCATCAAGGATAATAGACGCACCAATTGCTGGAACCTCTTTCTTTCCCCACGCCTTTCTTGCAACAATGTTGTATCTTTCGCCGATGGCACACACAACACGTTCCTCGCTTTCATCAGTATCAATGATGTTCATGACACGGAAAATTGTTCCACTGCAAAACGATCCATTACCAATAAGGCAATGGTTAATAGAATATTGAATGTTTAATGATTCTATATATTCTAGAACTTCACGGAATTGTTCGCGGCTCTCTTCTGAAAGGTAATTCATCGGGTGAGGTGCTTCGTTGTTAAGGCTTTGGCAGATTTCATTCGTGCTCATTAACATGTCGAAAGGATTCTTCTTGAAAATTTGTCTTTCCTCTGTAGGCAAATCGTTTAAATGTTTTTTGTAATAATTTACGAATTCACGACTGAATCGATTGAACGATTCCTTGTCACCAATTGAATTAATTTCAACTAGAAGGTTACTGTCAGGGTTTAAGTCCTTTAAAATGGCACAAGTTGTTTCAATTATGATTGCATCAGAAATACTTTTTCCGTTTCCAATTATATCAATGTTGAAAGTTTTGTTTCTCTTTTTAATATGAGGGTTTCCGTTTATTGGACCTTCATAATAAATCATTGGGGGCTGGTTTAAATCGATCATCTTTTTCTCGATGTAATGTCGAATGATTGCAATTTTTTCTTCTAGGTAACCTTCGAAATCCAGAGCATTAGTTTCTAGGGCAGATTTTTTGACCAACAATCCATCTTTAAAGTTTTTGGCCTTTGAAATATCTTGTTTTTCAACCTCTAGATTATTATAGGCAACAAATCCAAAATGAGTTGCAGTTTTAGAGGCATGAGCAAGGTGAGGGGACTGTTTTATGGCTTTATTGGGGCTTTTTTTAGATTGAGTGGCCATATAGAATAGTGAGATAATACTGGTAATTTGGGTTCTTGTCTACTTGTAGATTTACATCTAAATTTATCTAGTTTATTGTGGTAAATTTACTGATCCTGGCATAATTCCAATTTCTTTCAATGGTAAGACACGTAGAACGGCTCTGCCAGTTATGAGGTTCTCTGGTAATGGTCCCCAAATTCTTGAATCAGAGCTGACAGCGCGATTATCACCCATAACAAAATATTCGTGATCATTCAGCGTGTAGTTAGCTACACGATCACTTTGAAAAGTAATATATGGCTCACTCAAGGTAAAGCCTTCTGGGTGTTCTTTATTTTTTATAATAA
>JAYUFM010000087.1:0-1582 GCA_043738715.1 bacterium
CAATAGCACAACACCCTTTCCTTCCGCCGACCTCAGCCGACCTCCCCAGATCACCCCGAGGTCCAGTGAGACCACAAAGGTCGAAAACTTACCTTGGATGACAGTCCACAATTACGAGAAGATGAGGAAGAACAGAGTAACAAAGCAAGAATAACCGTGTCACTCTACGGTATACGAGATTTAGATAACAATCCAAGGACATGTAGTTTAAAAAGCGAAGGAGTAAAGAGAATGGTGAAAGTAGCTGGTATGATTCGATTGATGGGCATTGAAAGATTTGAGAGACTCGTAATTGACTTACACTGCTGTCGAAAAACATTCAAGGAGACTGTCCAACGTTACGTAGCATCATCATTTACATTACCGGAGAAATCAATATTTAAATCATTTGTGAAGGAACCCAATCTAAAGGGACTACCTATAGTGGACAACGAGCAAAAGCTGGAGAAGCTGTTGCTAGGCGAATACCCACTTTATGATCGAACAGATATATCGCTAAGTGATTTCATTCGCTACAGGGACCACATATACCTCTGGGGTAATACACCAACGAGAGAGGGAAGAACAATGTTAGTACAAGCATTAACCAACTTTCAAAAAGTCTTGGTGGTATATTTTGGATCACACTACGAAACCACCTGTGACGACGTCTTAAATATATTGGAAGAAAACATGGATGTACTTCGGAAATTTAATGACTCATATCTTCAAGTCAAATTCGAGATGGTCATATCAAGATTTTTCCAGGACGTATACAAAGAAAAGGAGTCCCTAGTATACCCTACCATGTCAATGAGCTCCCCTGAGAATTGCGCAGCATTATTGAAAATGTATCTGAGTGAAGAAGTCAAATGTGCAAGAGGTCAAAATAATGAGGATCAAAACTGGGAATTACACCCTCATTCATTCTTTTACTCTGTTGAAGGAGAGTACAATAGAAACAAATTCACCAAATCTACGAAACAAAAAAAAACACAAATCAAATTAGAGAAAATGGATAATGAAATAAAGGAAATTTGCCTGTGGAATCTTGGGTCACAAATGGAAGTAGATATGTCGAATGGAAAACGTGTGGAGTGCAGAAATAAGGATTCGTGCACAAGAATTCACAAAACAATACAAGAAACGACGAAGAAAGAAGCTAAAGCGATAATCGACAAAATGAACAATGGTAAATTGAAAATGTCTTTCGAAATCAAATTCAACTCGGCGGCAAATTTCAAAAAGATTACAATGAAAACTAAGTAGGAAATACGCGGTGATGAGCTGCGGCACTCACCGCATCATCATGTTAACGAAATCCAGATGACACGTATGAACGAAGTAGCGTTACCTGGAGATGACGGTAAAGCACTTCAGCAAGTACGATGCACAGAAGATCATAATAACATGCAAGTAAAACATCACAAAAAAGATAAACAATACAGAGCAAATACGACGCACTATAATACCCAAGTCAATAAGATGATACAACATCTAAAATCAATGTTTCCCGAGGAAGCCCATCGAGAGAGCGTCAATATGTTAAGAGAAGTTGCACAGAAAAGTTACCTCTTAGCAGACGAAGTATATTCGGCACAAG
>JAYUFM010000088.1:0-4534 GCA_043738715.1 bacterium
TACAGAAATTGCGATCGCCGCGGGCATGGTGGACTTGATGCATCCTGTCGAGGTAACGGTAAAGTACCGTCCCCTCAAACCATCCACCCTTAATCGGAACGTGCACACGACGGTGGACGACGCCAAAAAGGTAGAAATAGGTTGCAGTAGTCATGACGCTTATAATCGGCACCAACAGGTAATGCCCCGTCAGCCATCCGGCAATGAGGCTAAGCGCCGTCATCCCCGAGATGATGTAACGGAATACCATTGGTGCGACGCCGTAGTCTGGGTCGAGCTGCAGAATCCATTTTGAGGGCGCGGCAGGTTGTTTCTTGTAGCGAACGCCTTGATGCACGGTGTGATGTCCACCATGGTCTTCTGCCGGTGGCCCATCATGGGCATGAAGAATCTTGGCGTGAATAATCCATTCAACGATGGAGCACACGACAAGTGCGAGCACGAGCGTCAGGCCACCGGTTGCGACCAGTGATAGGATGAGTTTCATATGCGGTTTTTGGGTACTGATTAGGTTGGGCTGAGGTTTGTTTGGTGTGGCTGTTTTGCCTTTAAGTTTATACCACAGTATATAGATAATAGCAAGAATACTTTCAGACTGTTGACGATCTACATTACCAGTGTTAATTTAAATCCAGACTTTCTAAACAAGAACCTCAAAAAACCAACCAGAACCTAAACACCTATGAAAAACAACCTCGTTATTATTGGCGGAGGACTCCATGCCGTTACCCTTGCTGCCGGCCTTCAACAAAAAGGCTTCAGTGATATCACAATCATGGATAGCCGCCTCAGACTCGGTGCCAACTGGAGGAATAGCACCAAAAACCAAGGAATGGCTGACATGCGCACCCCAATGTTCGCACACGTTGACGCTTGGAACCCCGAAGGAATGGTTAATTTTGCTCGTGAAGAACTCGCGATGCTAAACGCTGACAAGATGCAAATCGGAACCCTCGATACTTTCAACAGCCACCTCGACCACACCATCAGGACTCGTCGGCTTGAGGAAATACACGTAAGGACTCAAGCCACCAATCTCAGAAGGAATGGGGCTGGTGGATACATTGTCTCCACCAGTAACGCCGGAGAAGTGGAAGCAAAATACGTGGTGGTCGCAGTCGGAATTGGAGACCCGTGTTTTCCAGACAATGTTGAAAAAAGTGACCACCTTATACATTCACATGACGTGAATGTTGCAGACTCTCATTGGAAAGGCCTTCGTGTCTGCATTATCGGAGGAGGATTGACCTCGGGCACTATTGCCCTTGAACTTACGAAAAATGGGTCAGACGTTCACATCTGCACACGCAGCCAAATTACCGTCAGCCAGGCTGAAGCTGAGGTGACATGGATTCCTGAAGGCCCACTTCATGTGGGATATGTTGGAATCGCAAATCCAACACTTCGGATGCGAATGCTTCGAAATTCAAGGATCGGTCGCAGCCTGAGTCCTGCAATTTGGAACCAACTCTGGAAAGCTGTTGAGCTTGGCGACATCATCCTCCATGAGAAAAACGAAACTGCAGAAAACGTCATCGCAGATCCGACTTGGGCAAAAAAACACGGGATCGACGTCACCATCTACGCCACAGGTTTCTCCAGTGGTATTTCAAAGCTTACGTTCATGGAGGAGATCCAGCGCGTCCGAGCGATTGAAAGAACGACAAGTGACCTACCCGTTCTCGATGAGCACTTCCAATCAACCTCGCACCCTGGAATCTTTTTCATGGGCAGACTCGGTGAATACCAAGGTGGGCCACTCTCAAGGAATCTCCCCGGTGCAATGTATGCTACCCGGATGATTGCTGGGTACATCATCGGGTAAGGTTCAGGTGGGAACAGATTCAAAGGGGCGTTGCCGAGTGCGACGCCCCTTTTCTTTTTATTTTAATAGTATCTCAGGATTTTTTTAAAATAAGATAAATTAATTATTTAAAATCACCAACAAATCCATAACAAACTTGGATCTCTTCTTCTAGAGTAAAGTATTCCCTCTTTCCCAACTTTTCTGTCAAAACTGATCTTATATCCTCGAGGAAATTATTCTTTTCTTCTGTAGATAATAATTCATAAGTACCCGAGGTAGTCATCAGCCCCACTCTCTCTTCTACGGTTGTGTTATATATCACTGGAATACTGACAGTTGAAACATTCTGCAATCCTGATTTATTTAAAAATTCTGAAATATTTTTCAAGTCACGGAGAACTGGCGGAATTTTAATCCAATTATATTTTCGAAAAATAGATCCAGGGATTTCATCTTCATCTGGCGTGTCTTTAGTAGTTAAAGTCCAATAAACAAAAAATAATCCGTTTGGTTTAAGTACCCTTTTAATTTCAGACATTGCTAAATCTGTGACAAAAAAATGAAAAGCAGTGCCTACTGTCACCACATCAAAATGCTGATCAGGAAATGGTAATTTTTCAGCTTCAGAAACAATGTATTCAATATTTAGATTCTTTATTTTAGCCTGATCCTTGGCCTCATTTATCATTTGTTCGTCATGATCACATCCTGTGACACTTAGTCCTGTTTCTACCAAAGCCTCTGTTGATTTACCCGTACCACATGCGATGTCCAGAATTTTCCCGCTTTTATTCGGTAAAAGTTTAGTCAGCAAGTCAAAAAGTTCCTTTGGATAATCTGTCCTATATTTTGTATAATTTTTTGCTTCTGGTCCAAAAAGTTTTTTAAATATTCCGTGGTCGTTTTGCATATATTTTAGTTTATTCGATTTCGATTTTACTTATTCGATTTAGTTTGTATGGTTTTCTTTTTATATATTTTCTTCTGAATCCATCTGCTTTTTTACTTCCATTGCTCTTTCCATAATATGTTCACCTATCCCTCCCCAATCAAAATACTGCTTGTAATCCATAGGATCAATCAATTTTACTTCAGTGATTTCTCCATCATCTGGATCAGAAATAAAATCACCGTAAGGCTCCACTATACAAACCGAACGTGTCTGTGTTGAAAATCTTTCAGGATCATGGACATCTTGATAACCAATAAATCTGTGCTTGATTACTTTCATGTTTGATTCTTCTTTGACCTCCCTGATCACTGCTTCTTCGGCTGTTTCATCACCATCTACACCCCCACCTGGTGGAGTCCATATACCTTTTCTTTCTGAATACACAATCACCATTTTATCTTTGTAAAAACAAATAGCATGTACTGCAGAGATTTTTTTACCCTGTATTTCAGAATCGCTTTCTATGTCCCGATAAATGACATCGAATTCTTGTCCCGATTTGTTTTTCGCTGATGTTTTAAATTCCATATTATTTTATATATTGTATCAAAGTAATAGTGTATATCTAAATTCAAACAATCTTTAAGCTACGATTGGCAGTTCCAGCACTTTTTCTGAACCCACAAATCCATCTCGCCTACCCCCTTCTTTTACACTCATCCCAGCACCTAAAAAAACTGTGTCCTTTCCGTATTTTCTACTCATTCTGTCTACTGCTTCAAAAATAACAACATTTTTTTCTGCTTTAATACTTTCTCCGAATAAATCTGTGGCAACCTTTCCATCAGGAACCAATGAATACAAACACACACCTGTCGCACGATATAAAATTCCTGCGCGATATACCTTGTGAAAGTTTTCTCTAACTAATTTTATAATCTCGTTTGGGGTAGAGGTTGGAACATCCATACCGATTTCAAAAGCTCGATAATTAAATTCCTGTGTTTTTAAATAAAATCGTACCCGTCCGGCGCGCACTTTTGAACGCCTTGCTTGAATGCAAACATTTTGAATATTTCTAGATAATTGATTCATCACAATTTTAGCGTCGCTTGAAGCAGGTCTAAAAGTACGTGATTTTATAATTGAACCAATGTCGGCCCTTCCACCAATATTTGTCTCCAACGTCTTTACAAACTGCCCATGCAATTCGAGCCACATTTCTTTGTATGGTTTTGCTAATTCATTATCAGAAAGCCATCCCTCACTTTTTTGTGCGAAATCAAGCGCAGTGATCACACCTTTTTTATTTAAAAGTATTGCGGTCTTTAAACCAATCCCCCATAATTTTCCGACAGGGATATTTTTCAAAAAATCCTCTAAATCATTTTCCCAAACAGAAGTAAACCCAGCTGGTTTTCTATGTTTTGAAGCAGCCTTAGCAATCACCTTGTTTGGACCTAGCCCCACACCATATGTCACTCCTAATGATTTTTCTAATTTCTGTTTAATCATCAAAGCAATTTCCTCGTAGGTTTTTTTATATTTTTTATCAAGTCCTGTAATATCAGCAAAACATTCATCGATGCTGTATTCCTCTACATCATCTGTGTATTCGCGAACAATGTTGTACATCCTTCTAGCAAAAATGGAATACGCCATGTAATTTGAAGGCACTACCAATAATTTCGGGCAAAGTTTTCTAGCATCCCTCAGACTGATTCCTCGCCCTACCCCCATCCTTTTTGCCTCGATACTAGCCGAAGTGATGGCACCGCGTTCTGCCCCTGTCACAATTGGTTTACCTTTTAATTTGTAATTTAAAACTTGCTCTA